>JBBAAG010000084.1 GCA_041658405.1 Elusimicrobiota bacterium | reverse complement strand
CTTGCCATAAAACTTTAACCCCGGGGATTGAAGTTTGCCGTTGATCACAGGTACGCTATGGCCGTATGAGTTAGCAAAAACATTGTTGTATCGTTTACCCGAAAAATAGTCTTTGTCATACAACCCGGACCCGGGGTCACAAAGGATGGTTTCTCCATTTACGCGAAGGATAAAACTGCCGATATCGTTATGGTTATGCGATTCAGCGTTGTGCCCGGCTTTCGCGGATAATACAAGAATAATATTGCCTGCAGAGGTTGATGTGTTTACAAGTTTTACTACGCCGGTTTGAGGTAACATAAGGTCGTTGACTATAAAGTCTTGGGGGATCGTGTTATAATCCCACCAAAAAATGTTGCGTAACACCTTGGGATAACTTACACGTTCAGTAACAAAGTTTTTGTTATCCAAAAAAGTTAACAGTTCCGGGCAGGCCGTACGTTCGGATAAACGTTTTATCATCCCGTGGGGCAGGCGTATACTGTCACCGGAGTCAGAAAAACTTGCAACCTGTGCCGGGCCCATGGCCATGGATAACGGATACTTAGCGATAGCTTTTAGTTTATTGGATGACAGAATATCAACTTTCCCGCCGGTGCGTTGATACAAAAGGTCAGCAAACATTATGTAATTTCCCATACCGAACATCCAGTAGGGTACGCCTTCTGTTGTTCCACCGTCATTGTTAAACCCTTTTGTGATATATGTATCCAGTCCGGTAACTACTGTACGGACAGCGTTCTCTAATCGAACAGTATCTGTTTCAAGGAGAACAAAGGTTGATCCTATAGCGCCGTTACACACACCGTTCCAGTTGTTCGTACCTTTATACCACCAAAACTTTTTGTAGTGATCCAAGTAAGGATCCAGTACGCGGCGATAAATTTCGGATTTTACCCGGGTTTTTACATCTTTTGGAAGTTTGTCTTCCAATGTGGTAACAATCTCCGCTAACGCCTGCGCGGTTTCCGATGCGAACAGGTCAACGTCCTGTCTGGCATAATGCGCGGGTAATACCCACGTGGTTTCTTCGCATATATTCCAGAGATAGTCACAGAGTTTGTCAATATTTTCTTGTACATTACCGTGCTCAAGCAATACCAGCATTGCTAACGAAGTCATTACATTTCGTTTCTGGAAATACTCGGCTTCATACCTATACCTTGTCCCGGTACGGAAAAAGTCTTGGTATAGCGTATAGGTTGTTTGCGGTATTGCTTTTGTTTTTTCTATAGTACTTAGCCATCCGCGTTCAAGGTCAAAATACGAAGTTGTCTTCTTAAACTCCGCAAGTTTTTCGCGTGAACCGTCGAGTAATAAATAAACATTGGTACCGGTATCAGGATACGCAACAAATTCTATTTTGTCAGGTAAGGCTAAACTTGTATTTGTAACAGTATTCGTAGAAATATCCTTTGCTTCTATTAAATTAAAGAATAATACAACATATAGTATAGTAGTTATTATTCTTTTTGTCATAATATCCTTTATTTAACACTTTTTTTTGTTCTTATTAGTGCAAATATTTGGCGAATACGGTTTGGGTGCAGGACTACAATAAAAATCCCGCCGATTATATTTCCGATTGTTACAGGAATAATATTATTGAATATCTGCAGCATCCCTGCTGCGTCAGTACCTTTCGCTAATAATCCCGCAGGGATAAGGTACATGTTCGCAACACAGTGTTCATACCCGGATGCAATGAAAACAGTTATCGGCAAAATTATGCATACGATTTTTGAGATGATATCTTTGGAAAAATACGACATTATTATAGCGAGTATCACCAGGATATTGCACAATATTCCGCGTATAACTTCCTGCAGAAACGGCATTGCGAGCTTGAATTCGGATACCCGTACTGCGACTTGGCCAACGGGGGAGATTGAAGTTTCTATGGTACCCAGTAAGCCTGACCAGTAAACAAGTAATGCCATTAAATATGCGCCTACGAAGTTGCCAATATATACAATACCCCAGTTTAGTAGCATCTTACTTAGTGAGTATTGGCGTGTAAGCGTTCCTACAATCATCGTTATATTACCGGTGAATAGTTCCGCACCGGCAATAACAACGAGGACTAGCCCAATACTGAACACCATACCGCCAACCACGCGGCCCATTCCCTGTTCCATCGCAGCGAGAAAACACTGCCCGCCGAAACTGATATAAATTCCCGCAAGGATGCCGAGTAATAGCAGATGCCACGGTTTGGTATTAGCTTTCTTAATCCCTAACGCCGAGATTGTTGACTGCACTTCTTTCGGGGATAATTTTGGATCGTAGTTTGATACATTGTCGGTCATAAAAACTGTTATTTCTCCTTGTTAACAGATACTGGCTTAGTTTTCGTATCCGGCCATACTACAGTGACAGTTTCCGTTGATTTTACGAGTAACATATCGTCCACCCGTGAGAACTGATATTCTTTATCTTCAAGATAGGACATCAGGTTATCAAGCCGGGTAGCAAACTTTTCTGTCCGTCCCGGAGCGGTGCCAATATGCATTAACAAAATATATCCGTTTAGCCCGTTATGGTCGGTTTGTTCTTTTTTAATAATACTTTCATAAATCGTTTGGTTTGACCGGAAATTTTTGTCGGTATCCAAGGTATAGTCCGCTGCGGCTAATGTTCCCTGGGTAAGGTTAATAATCCCAAGCCCGTACTCGTCACTCCACGCGGAGATTGTGTCGTTATACCATTCATAGGGAGGGATCCAGAGTAACGCATTTTTTTTGTTAACCCCGAATTTCGCGAGTTCATCAAAGTTTTTTGCGAGGTCGACGATAAATTCGTCTTTTGTTACCAGCGTGTGAGAACGGTTCTCCCAGGGGCAGTACAGTAAATGCGCGTCACTATGCGGGCCAATATAGTGTCCATCCGAAATTATACGGTCAATAAGGTTGCCAAAGGCGTCTTTCCTCAAAAATTCGCCGATAAAAAAGAAATTTGCTTTTGCGTCGTTATGTTTCCTTAACGTATTAAGGATAAGCGTTCCACAGTCAGCGTATGATCCGCCTGTGAAGACTAATGCCAATGTTTTGGTATCCACCGGCCCGCGGGTTACCCCGCCGTAGGTTTTTGTAATCCCGGGTTTATACACGATTTTGTTAAACGTTTCCGCCATACATGTACCTGATAAAAATATTAGAATTGCGGTAATACTTGAAAATACAATTTTTAACATACACCATCTCTATTCCCTTACTTCTTCATCTTAACCCATTTGGATTTACTACCCGCGCTTGCGAGGACAGTCTCAATAAAAGCATTACCTGTAACACCGTCCTCAACAGTAGGATAGTCGTAAATCGTAAACCTTTTCCCGCTGACTTCTTCGCGGATAGATTTGTATGCTTCACGGTAAAGGTTGGCGTATGATTCAATAAACCCATCCGGATGCCCCGCAGGTAATCGTCCTGCGGCCTTTGCTGCGTCACAAAGAACGCCTGTGCCTTTTGACAATGTTTTGTAGATTCCGTCAGTACCTTTAACCGTTAGATAATTCGGGTTTTGTTGGTGCCATTCAATCCCAGCTTTTGTGCCGTATACACGGATTGTCAACCCGTTTTCTTCACCCGCAGAAATTTGTGATGCGTAAAGTATCCCTTTTGCACCGGAATCGTAACGTAACAAGACATTCGCGTCGTCTTCAAGTTTATGTCCCGGGATAAACGATGTGGTATCCGCGCATAATTCTATTATCTTCAACCCTGTGATGTAACGTGCAAGATTTTCTGCGTGTGTGCCGATATCTCCAACGCAGCATGACGCACCGGAGGTTTTGGGGTTCATCCGCCAGTTGATAGCTTTACCTTTAGTGAATATCGCGGGAAGCAGCCATCCCTGGGGATACTCAACAACAATTTTGTTGATTGTTCCTAACTGCCCGGTTGTAACCATGTACTTCGCGTGTTTTACCATAGGGTAGCCGGTATAGATGTGCCCTAACGCAAAAACTTTCCGCGTTTTCTTTACGATTATCTCGAGTTGTTTCGCTTGTGCGAGGCTGATGCACATAGGTTTTTCGCATATAACGTTGAATCCGGCTTCAAGAAAAGTTTTTGCAATATCAAAATGCGTGAAATTAGGCGTTACTATAGTAACAAAATCTATTTTATTGTCATTTGATAATAACGCTTCTTTTTCTGCCATATCACGGTAGTCAGTATATGTACGGTTGGGGTCAAAAAACAGTTTTTCCCCGGACTCTCTCGCAATTACTGGGTCTACATGCAACGCGCCGGCAACGTATTCCGCTTCACCATCCATTGTTGCAGCCATACGGTGTACCGGCCCGATGAACGCGCCAATACCGCCGCCTACCATTCCTCCGCGTAGTTTGCGTTTGTACACATCATTATTTTTCATATTCTACTAAGCTCCTTCATAATTAAAGTATGTATTTAATACCAATAATAATACCAAACTTTCAGTGTTTATAGTGAGTGCTTTTTTGGGAAATAACATTTTAAGGTATTGTATAAGGTGTTGTATAATATTACCAATGGGAAAAAATGCTGGACTATTGTTAATAACCTGTTTTGTTTTTGCTACATACGTATCAGCGCAAGAAATCCGGGATGGAGATGCGCTAAAGATGTTTTTGGACTGCCACGACAATATCAGCGTTGATTATATAAAAACGGAACTGGCGTTTGTGAATTATGTGTCAGACCGGCTTGATGCTGATATACACATACTAATGACTTCACAAGCAACTGCCGGAGGGACAAAATACAGTATTGATTTTATTGGGTTACAGAAGTTTGAAGGTAAAAATGAAACATTGGAGTACGTGTCAAATAAAACAGAAACTGAAGATGAAAAACGGTCTGGGTTGTTAAACACTTTAAAAACCGGGATGGTGTATTACATTGCGCAAACGCCGTTACGTAACAACATACGGGTAGAATACGAAGAACAGGGATTAGCACAAAAAGATACTAAGGATAAGTGGAATAACTGGGTGTTCACATTGAAAACCAGTGGGGATATTGAAGGTGATAATACTACGAATCTCAGTAGTATTGCCGGGTACGTTTATGCTGATCGTATAACGGAAGGATGGAAAATAACGAATGCGCTTGGTGCAAAGCAAAGTGTTAATCGATATAACGTCGATGGTAATGAAATAGTCAGTATGAAGAACAGTTCATACCTGGATAGCCTGGTTGTAAAAAGTCTTACTAACCACTGGTCTGTCGGGGGATATTTTAATTACGCGCAGACAACGTATGAAAATAAAAAGTATAGTTTCAAACTCGCGCCGGCTATAGAATACAACATCCTCCCTTACAGGGAATACAATCGTAAGAATATAACTTTTCTATACCGTATTAACTGGAATAATATTGAGTATTATGAAGAAACTATATACGATAAACTTTCTGAGACGTTATGGAGTGAAAGCCTGGCAGTATCAGCGTCGATAACCCAGCCATGGGGTTCTTTATACAGCACGCTTGAAGGTTCACATTATTTCCATGATATTAATAAACAACGGTTATCTCTGGATTCCGGGATTGAAGTACGGATTTTTAAAGGTTTTTCACTTGCGGTAGACGGGTCATATTCTATTATTCATGACCAGTTGGCATTGACAAAAGGCGAGGCTACTACTGAAGAAGTGTTACTTACACAAAAAGAGTTAGAAACCACATACGATTATGATTTGTCGGTCAGTATTAATTACATGTTTGGTTCTATATACAGCGACGTTGTGAACCCGCGGTTTAGCGATTAATGTATTATTAATAATGACAGGAGTAAACAAAGTATGGCAATGATGTTGACAGATAGTAAAACCGGGATTATGTACAGAAAATGGGATTCGGTATCTCCAAAAGCGGTGTTTTTAATGGTCCACGGCCTTGGCGCGCAAAGTGAACGCTGGAACTTTCTCGCAGACTTTCTCGCAAAGAATGGTCTTGCGTCATACGCAATAGAACTCCGCGGGTACGGTGAGACTAAAGAGTTGAGAGCGCATATTGATTCGTTCAATGTATATTATAACGATCTAACGGCGTTATGCGAGATTATTAAAACAGAACTGCCTGGTAAGAAAATATTTATTATCGGCGAAAGTATGGGTGGGTTAATCGCGTATTTAGCAACAGTAAAGTTTCCCGGTTTCTTCAGCGGGCTGGTATGTATATCACCTGTATTTGTTAACGTAATGCCATTCGCGTGGTATACGTATGTACAGTTTATCGTATCTTTGATATTCAACCAGCGTGCAACGTTGAAGATGCCATTTAATTCCGCGTGGATCACCAGGGATGTTGAGTACCAAAAAAGGTTAGATGCGGATACCCGCGAGCTGCGGATAGCATCAGTTAAAACGTTATGGGAGATCCTTATGTCGCAGATTGCGTGTGGGAATGCTAAGGATAAACTTAAAACACCGGTATTGTTCCTGTTAGCGGAGAAGGATAAGCTTACAAGCCCTATGGAAAGTAAGAAAGTATTTGATGCTCTTACTATCAAGGACAAAACAGTGTTTACTTATCCTGAAATGTACCATGCGTTATCAATCGATATTGGTAAAGAAAAAGTGTTCGCTGATATTCTTGAGTGGTGTAAGGGGCGCTGTTGAGCGCCTGATTTTGTTATTATCTTAGACAAGAACGATTTAATATTATGAAAATTAAATACCCTAAGATAGGAATTTGCGGGCTTTCCTGCAGGCTTTGCCCTCATTATCATACTGAAGGTGTGAGTAAGTGCAACGGCTGTAAAACACAATCAAGAATATGTGTTGGCTGCCCGTTTATTACCTGTGCATTGAAGAGAAAGGGAATTGAGTTCTGTTGGGATTGTGAAGAAAACACAAAATGCGTTAAATGGAGGAAGCATAGAGAAGCCGGAAAAAAAGCTGATTCGTTCAAGTGTTATCAAGAACTTGGGAATGATATAGTCTTTATCCAGAAGAATGGGATAAATGAATTTGAAAAAATACAGAAAATTAGAGAGCAATTGCTCATAGAATTATTGACGGAGTTTAATGAAGGGCGTTCAAAAAGTTATTATTGTATTGCTGCAACAGTTATAGGTATTGCGGAACTCAAAGAAGCATTGATAAAAACAAGAAAAGAGTCAGTAGGTTTTAAGATTGAAGATAAATCTAAGGTTATTCATTCAGTATTAAATGAAATTGCTAAGAGAAAGAATTATTGTTTGAAACTTAGGAAATAAATGATGTAGGCTCGCAGCCCAGTAATTAAGTTGCCGCGAAGGGTCGTATATATTCCTCTTGACAATCCTGTCCCCTCTGCCATATAATATATGCATATATGTGCAAATAAGCATATAAAATAACGTGGTGAAAGGATGTTTAGGATGAACTATATCAATGTATTCAAAGCATTATCTGATATAACAAGGTTGCGGTTACTTTATGTTCTTGTCAGCGCAAAGAATGAACTGTGTATCTGCGAGATTATGGACGTCATAGGAATAAAACCGTACCACGCATCACGGTGTATGAAAGAACTTAAAAATGCTGGGTTGGTGACCGAAAGAAAAGACGGACGGTTTGTGTTCTATAAAGTTGATAATAAAAATGGCAGTTTTACCGCAAACCTTTACCGTTTACTCGCATCACTGCCATCCTCCGAATTCCGGGAAGATATTGAGAGAATGAAGAAACGGATTGCACTACGGAAAAACGGGAAAGTTATTGTAACGATGAAGGGATGTAAATGCTAGATTTTATTTATAGCCTGTTAGTTGCAGGTATCAAAGCGTTGATAGAATATGTTTCTGCGCATGTGCTTACATGCCTGGTCCCCGCATTTTTTATTGCAGGTGCAATGACTGCGCTTCTGCCGAAAGAACAAATTATGCGGTACCTCGGGAAAGATGTTCCAAAGTATAAAGCCTATCCTCTATCCGTTCTCGCGGGCTTGCTTTTAGCGGTATGTTCCTGCACAATACTTCCCCTATTTGCGGGGATAAAACAAAAAGGTGCGGGGACCGGCCCGGCGTTAGCGTTTCTATATACCGCTCCTGCGACGAATATAATGGCAATCCTTTTTACCGGTAGTGTTTTAGGGTGGCAGTTCGCGGTTTCAAGGATAATATTATCCGTAATATTTGCTGTCCTGATAGGCATAATAATATCTGCGATATTTCAAAAAGAAGATGTTGAAGAAGAAAAAAATGCTACCCAAGCGGTTTCCAGGGAACAAGTTCAGGACACAAAAACACTTCCGTTCTTTCAGAGATACAGGTTGTTACTGTTTTTTGTCACGCTCGTATCTATTCTTATTGTAGGAACACGGGTAGCTGGTATAGCGAGGTATTTTGGAATAGCGGTACTGATATTAATTCAAGCAGTATCAGCCATATTACTTTTTACAAAAGAAGAGGTTTATGCCTGGCTTTCAGAAACATGGTTTTTTACAAAAAAAATATTCCCGCTTCTTCTGGGCGGAATATTTATTGCCGGGGTTTTGACTGCGCTTTTACCACAGGACTTTCTTGCAACATTTATGGGTACAAACACGGTCTCAGCGAACCTTATTGCCGTACTATTCGGTGTGTTTATGTATTTCCCTACACTGGTAGAAGTTCCAATGGCAAAAATGTTCTTAGGGTTAGGAATGGCGAAAGGGCCGTTACTGGCATACTTGCTTGCAGATCCGGTGATATCGCTGGCAAGTATTCTTGTGGTACGAAAGTATTTGGGGAATAAGAGAACAGCTGTTTATGTAGGGTTAATCATTGTATTCACAACTATTTCAGGGTTGATCTACGGCACGATTGTTAGGTAATTATTTATAGAAGGACAAACTGTTTATGAAAATTGAAGTTTTTGGCCCCGGGTGTCAAAAGTGTAACAAACTTGGCAGTATGGTAGATGACGTGATAAAAGAACTGAACCTCGCTGCGGAAGTTGTGAAAGTATCTGATATAAACACAATGGTCAACCGCGGGGTGATGTTTACCCCGGCATTGTTTATCGACGGAGTAAAAAAATGTGAAGGTAAAGTTCCGAGTTATGCGGAGATAAAGAAAATGTTGGGAGGGGAGTAAGATGGTTGACAAAGTTCCGCGTGAAAAAATTGAGTGGTTTCCTTCAATAAACTATGCTAAGTGTACCGGTTGTAAGAAATGTTACAACTATTGCAGCCATAAGGTGTATAGCTGGGATGAAAAAAAGAAAAGGCCGGTAGTGGCAAAACCGTATGAATGTATTGTAGGGTGCTCGAACTGCACAATAAATGTTTGCAAGTCCGGCGCGTTAAGACATCCAACACTGAAACAGTTGAAAGAGATGATGGAAACTGCAAAGAAACCGTGTTGTGAAGGGAAAGGTGGTTGTAAATGGTAAGAACAAAAGTTGTGTGGTATATCTTTACACTAACGATAATATTAATGATAACCGGTTGTGATAAGGATAAGTCGGATATTAAAGCAACAAATGAAACACCTGTTGTGGAAAATTCAACGCCGGAAATGAAAAAAGTAGTTACCGCCCCGGCTGCACAAACTGTTCCAGTACAAGAAAAAAAGGCGGTGCAAGGAAGAATTCTCGCTACGTTTATAGAACTTGGTTCGATTAACTGTGTCCCTTGTAAGATGATGGCGCCGATAGTGAAAGAACTTGAAGAAGAGTACAAGGGTAAGGTTAACGTTATCTTTTATGACGTATGGACGGATGAGGGTAAACCTTATGCGATGAAATACGGGATTCAAGCTATACCTACACAAGTATTCCTGGATAAAGACGGGAACGAGTATTTCCGTCATACCGGTTTTTTCCCAAAAGAGGAAATCCTGAAGACTCTTGCGATGAAGGGCATAAAATAATGATAAACCATTTGTTTGACTGGCTGTACAACGCGTTAAACGCTTCCCCAGGGCTCGCGTTATTCGCAGCGTATGTTTGGGGCATATTAAGCATTTTGTTAAGCCCGTGCCATCTTTCGAGTATACCGCTAGTAGTAGGGTTTATTGATGGGCAAGGGAAAGCGGGAGTTAAACGCGCGTTTACAATCGCATCGCTGTTCTCATTAGGGATACTGATAACAATTGCGTTGATCGGGCTGATTACCGGCTTGATGGGCAGAATGCTGGGGGATATCGGCATATATGGCAACTATTTCGTTGCAGTTATTTTACTCATCGTTGGGCTATACCTTCTTGAAATTATCAACATCCCGTTCTTAAACGCACCGGGGAATATAGGAATAAAGAAAAAAGGCTTATTTGCGGGATTTATGCTGGGATTAATTTTCGGACTTGCAATCGGTCCGTGTACGTTTGCATACATGGCACCAATCCTGGGGATAACGTTTAAAGTTGCGTCAACAAATTTTGTGTTCGCGGTATCGCTGATATTATCATACGCGATTGGCCATTGTTCTGTGATAGTCCTTGCGGGAACATTTACCGGAGCGGTTCAGCAGTATCTTAACTGGAACGAAAAATCTAAAGGAGCGGTTATCCTGAAAAAAATCTGCGGGGTACTGGTAATCCTTGGCGCAGTGTATTTGGTTTTTATTGCTAGATAAAATAGGAAAGGAAAATAATTTGCAATGGCGGAAAGCATCACGAAAAAGTTGTCGTTTCTTGACAGGTATTTAACGTTATGGATATTTCTCGCGATGGGTTCGGGTGTTGCGTTGGGATACTTTGTCTCCGGTATTGAACCGTTTATAAATTCATTTAACTCCGGGACAACTAACATACCTATAGCAATAGGGCTTATTCTTATGATGTACCCGCCTCTTGCAAAAGTAAAATATGAAGAGCTGGGAGATGTTTTTAAGAACTGGAAAATTCTCGTACTTTCACTAGTCCAAAACTGGGTAATTGGGCCGGTATTTATGTTTTTACTTGCCATAACATTTCTTTCGGGTTATCCGGAATATATGGTAGGGCTTATCTTGATTGGTTTAGCAAGATGTATCGCGATGGTGATTGTCTGGAATGAACTAGCAAAGGGTGATAGCGAGTACGCGGCAGGGATTGTGGCTTTCAATTCTGTATTTCAGGTTGTATTCTTCAGCGTATATGCCTGGTTTTTTATCACGGTACTTCCTCCTGTATTTGGATTTAAGGGAAGCGTAGTACAAATTACTATTGGTGAGATAGCCAAAAGCGTGTTTATATATCTAGGAATTCCGTTTATTGCTGGAATAATAACAAGGTTTTCGATGATAAAGTTAAAAGGTAAAGTGTGGTATGAAACAAAGTTTATCCCTAAAATAAGCCCGATGACGTTAATTGCTCTGCTATTCACCATTGTGGTAATGTTTTCTCTAAAAGGAAAACTTATAGTTACTATTCCAATGGATGTAGTAAGAATCGCTGTGCCGCTGCTGATATATTTTGTTGTAATGTTCCTTATTAGTTTCTGGATGGGGAAAAAAATTGGGGCAGGTTATTCTAAAACCACGACAATTGCATTTACTGCTGCCAGCAATAATTTTGAACTAGCGATTGCCGTCGCGGTTGCTGTTTTTGGTATTAATTCCGGTGTTGCTTTTGCCGCAGTTATTGGCCCGCTGGTGGAAGTCCCCGTGATGATAGGCCTTGTAAATGTTGCGTATTGGTTACAGAAAAAATATTTCGTTAATGACCATCCGGTTTAGCAAGGGAATATTAAAAAGAAAAGAGGAAAAATGCATGGAAGAAAAACAAGTGTCGCCAAATGAAGAATGTAATGCACCGAAAACCGGTAGTGAGTGCGGGCCGGGATGCAGTTGTTCCGCACCCGTAGCCACTAAAAGTAATAAGACAAAAATTGTTGTTGGTTCACTCATCGCACTGGTTGCTATAAGCATTTTTGCGTATAAGATGATAAATGCAAAATCAGTGCCGGCATCAGAAAATACAGGTACGTATTCAGCAGTTGAAGAAACAAGTAAACCAAAAGAAACCGTATCGGCTGTCATAGAGAAGAATACAACAGAAGTAGGCGCAAAAAAGATTATTGCAAAAAATATAGAAGTAAAAACATTTGTCGGTGAGAAACTAGATTCGCTCAATTCGCTGAATAACGTTGCGATGGACCGTGACGCTGTCTTTGTATTTATCCCGATGAAAGATAAAGAAGAAGTTACACCCGAGACCGAAACTGCGATGTTAAACGCCCAACGGACACTGAAAACCAGTAAAATCAATGTTGGGATGTACACTTTACCTGCATCTTCGCCGGACCACAAGGAAATCAGCGCGCAGATACCGTCATTACCCGCAGTCCTCATTGCGTGTAAAGGCCGCGGGATGAACGTTGTGTACGGAGATGTAACTGAGACAAAGATTGTACAGGCATTTGCTGCTGCTGCACAGGCAGGCGGGTGCGGGTCATCCGGTTGCGGGCCGTCAAGCAGCGGATGTAAATAGGACAGGAGTTTAAATGCTGAATAATATTACGGATTATCTACAGCAGGTATCGTCAGAACCTGTTGCACTGGTATTTGCGTTAATCCTCGGGTTGGTAAGCGCAGTAACTAGTGTTTGTTGTACCTTGCCGGCAGTAGGGGTTCTTATAGGTTATTCCGGAGCGAGGAAAGGCGAAACCCGGGGTGATGCAATTAGAACATCGGTATATTTTACAATCGGAACAATAATAGCGTTGATGATCAT
>JBBAAG010000083.1 GCA_041658405.1 Elusimicrobiota bacterium | reverse complement strand
GTTTATCATTGTAAAGATGATTACGGGATAAAGTCGGTGGTGTTAGCTTATAAAAATGAACGTGACCCTGAAGAAAAAACTTTGAGGGCTAGGATCACAGGCTTCCCTGCGGGAACGTTGGAGAAAGTGGATGACTGGGTATGGAAACTTGCTTCTACGGGCATAAAACCCGGGGATGTTATAGAGTACTGGCTTGAGCTCACGGATAATGATACGGTTACCGGGCCAAAGGTTGCGTCGTCTAAACGGTTAAAGGTTGAGGTGTTTAGTTACGAAAATGAGCATAAACTTATTGGGAAAGAAATTGATGATATCTACGAAAAACTGGTGAATGTGCTGGCAAAACAGTTGGCAGCGGAATTCGTGACTAAAGAGATTATTAAAGCCATGCCCGAAACTGATACCGCACCTTTGTGGCAGAAGGATAAGGGTGGACAGTCTGAAGTAAAAACCGATATCCGTGACTTAACCGCGCAATTAAGTAAAACACTTGACCGTATGAATAACGATCCGCTATCCGACAGCCGGGTGTATAACGAGTATCGCGCAATGGAGAACGGGTTGAAATCGTTACTCGAGAAACCGTTGAATGAAGCCCTAAAAAAAATTGATGAGCGTAATCCTCAGGGGACACAAAGTGTGCAGCATGAGATCGTTGAAAAACTTGAGAAAATGTCAATCCTTGCGGAGGATGTTATGGAGAACCAGCGGATGGCGGATCTCCTGAATACCGCGAGGGAGCTAAACGACGTATCGTCTGATTTAACTCAGCAGTTAGGTGATGATTCCTCACGGGTGGATAATGAAAAACAAAGGCAGTTGGATGAAATGATGAAAAAAATCGGTGAGATGATGGACAAAATGGCGCAGGTATTACAGAAACAGCCGGAGTCATTACCCGATGAGTTTATGAACCAGGATGCTATAAAAAATATTGATCTTAATAAAACAAAGTCTTTGTGGGAACAGTTGCAGGATGCGTTAGAGAAAAAGGATTATGGCCGCGCGTTACAATTAGCGAAACAGTTAGCCGAGAGTATGAGTAAGATGCTGGACGACCTGCAGAAAGCTGCGGAGTCGTCGGTATACAATGAAATGTCGCAAACCGCGGGTAAGATGGAAAAACTCGCGGCTGGGCTTGACAAACTTATTGATGAACAAAATCAGTTGATCACCGAGACTGCGCAGTATGAGAATAAGCAGTTGGATTATATGAAAGAACTGCAAAAAAGTATGTTCTCCCGTCTTGCGGAGAAACAAAAGGAGGTTATTACGCATACTCAGAGGTTAAGAACCAGTTTCCCTGTGTGGTCAAAGTATCCGGAACAAAACGCGGGTGCTGTGAATGACTTAAACTACGCGTTTATGCTGATGCAGAACGTGTATAACGAACTTATGAGCAAGAATATTAATAAGAGTGTTGAGTATTTAAAGTCAATACTTTCACGGTTGGAGGATGGTAACCGCGTGTTCAATTCTGCGTTTAGTACAGAATCCGCGGGGATTGCCGAGATACAGAAGAGTAGTGATACCATTATTCTGTCTAAACTAACAGATACGCATAACGCAACAAAACAAATTGTGGATGAATACGCGTATATTATCGCCGGGGAGATAGATATCCTTGAGTGGTTGTCTAACTTCGAAAAAAAAGCTGGGGCCGGGATGGATGATAATGATAAAAAAGGGTTGGAAAATCTTAGCCGGCGGCAACGGAGTTTACGTGATAAAACATCGGGATTCCGTGATGAACTGCGTAACCTCGCAAAAAGTACTGCAATGATGGATGATAAAGTTATGGATGAGCTTAATAACGCAATGACGGCAATGGAGTCAGCTGAAGGAAAACTTGGTGCGGGTGAACCCCGGGCGGGTGGGGATAATGAACGCACAGCGGCGTATCATCTTAACCAGGGGAAAGAAGGGGTACAGCAGGCTGCCGGGCAGATGCAGCAGGCAATGCAGAATTCGGGTACAAAGCCAGGGACAAAGATTATTCAGTCCCGTGAAGGTACCGGCGGGATGGCTGGGACGAAAACCGGTACGGTGAAACTCCCGGGGAAAGAGGAGTATCTGCCTCCAAAAGAGTTCCGTCAGGATATTATGGAAGCTATGAAACAAAAGTATCCGCAGGTATATGAGAAAACAATAAAAGAGTATTATAAGAGGCTGACTGAATGATTTTGTTGTGCATCACACTTATGGTATTCCTACTTCCCACCCAATGCTTAGCGCATCAGGATGAAGAATTATTTGTTAACGAAGTTTATAAACAACTTGAATGCGGTGAACTTAATGCTATAAGGGAAACTATAGCAGATAAACAACTTACTGCGCAGGTGTATGAACTTAATGCCGCAGTTGAGTTTTATTCCGGGAATTACCGTTCTGCGGGTGAACTCCTTACCCATGCGAAAACATTATTCCCCGGGACTACGGTGTATGACGATACTCTGGGGTATTACCAGAAACTCGAGAGCCTTACCTCCGGGATGGAAGAGCTTACCACCACTCATTTTATTGTGAGGTTAGATAAACGTGATACTGTACTTAAACTCTATGTAGTTAATGCACTGGAGAGTGTATACAAAAATATTGGTAAGGTATTCAATTATTATCCCGATGATAAAGTGTTGGTGGAGTTTATCCCGGAGAAAACTGAGTTTCTTCTGCGGTCAACTCTCACAGAAAAGGATGTAGAAAATTCCGGCGCGATTGCGATCTGCAAGTTTAACCGCCTGATGTTATGCTCACCGAGGATTACATTAACCGGTTACCGCTGGATGGATACCCTGGCACATGAGTATACGCATATGGTAGTCAACCGTCTTAGCCGGTACAACTGTCCTCTGTGGCTCCATGAAGGTATCGCACGGTATACCGATACTTTGTGGAGGTCAGAGAAGTCTTTGTACTTCCAGGATGCGTATGAAGACAAACTCGCAAAAGCGGTTAAAACCGGTGAACTAATTTCGTTTGAGCGGATGGCACCGTCGCTTGTAAAACTTAAGAACCAGGATGAGGTTGGATTAGCGTTTGCTGAAGTAGCTAATGCTGTGGACTATATGATAAAAACCTCAACCGTTACGGGTATTATCGGTGAGTTATTACTCAAAGCTAAAGTTACCGGTATGCGTGCGGCATTCCCTGCAGTACTTGGGGTGACACAGGAAGGGTTTGAAGCACAATGGGTGGAGTACCTAAAAAAAACTAAACTCCAGGAACATCCTGGTGTAGCGGGTGATAAAATTGTCTTCCTGGATACTAAACCCGGGACGGGAGAGGAACCGGAGAACCTCGGTGGGACGGATGTCCGGGGACACCTGCGGCTGGGGGATAAGTTTGTCCTGCGTAAACTTTATCCCGCAGCGGAACAGCAGTACCGCGCAGCGGAAGAACTTGAACCCGCAAATCCGGTGGTCTTACTTAAACTTGCAAAAGTTTTGGCGGTAAACGGTAATCTCGAAGACGCAGAGAAACGGGTTAGGTTCTCAATTGAACGTAACCCTAACCACGGAGGGACGTATGTTTTCCTTGGCGATATTTTATTCGCACAAAAAAAATGGTCACCCGCTGCGGAGATGTATATTGAAGCACTGGGCATTAACCCGTTTAACCCGTTTGTCCATAAAAACCTTGGCGTATGTTATTATTCATTAGGGAATACTGTATCCGCGAAAAATGAGTGGGGAGCGGCTTTGGAGTTAAACCCTGATGACCTTGAAGTACAGGCTATCCTAAACCGGTTAGCAAAAGAATAAAGGTGGGTCAAATCAGCGGGGTATTTTGTACTCATTAACGGATACCATTTTACATATACATTTGACAGTTGGGAGTGTAATGTATTAAAATTATATCTTAAATATTAAATTTTAAGGATATACTATGTCATCACCAAAAGGAAGTAAGAAAGTGAACGACTGGAAAGAGTTTGTGGATAAAAGTAAATCCGCAACACTTGAGATTGTTAACAAACTAAAAGAACAGTCTAAAGGGTTCAGTATGGGTAAACAGTCAAAATCCGTTAATGCTGTATCCTCAAAAAAAATGACGGGTGACCTGTTTGATAAATGCAGGAAGTATGATACCGCTGAGAAAGCTAAAGAATTAGGGTTTTACCCGTACTTCCGGCCGTTAGAGTCCGCACAGGGGACTGAAGTGTGTGTTGACGGTAATAAAATGGTTATGCTTGGGTCAAATAATTATCTTGGCCTTACCGATGATGAACGTGTGATGAAAGCGTCAATTAAAGCTATTGAAAAATATGGCGCGGGCTGCGCAGGGTCAAGGTTTTTGAATGGTAATCTTGACCTTCATAACCGGCTGGAGAATGAACTTGCGAAGTTTGTTCATAAAGACGCTGGGTTGTTGTTCAGTACAGGGTTCCAGACGAACCTCGGGATTATCCAGGCGCTTATCGGGCGGAAAGATATTGTTATCACGGATAAGTGGGATCACGCGAGTATTATTGACGGATGCCGGCTTTCGTTTGGCAAGATGGAAAAGTTTGAGCATAACGATATGGCTGACCTCGAAGAAACGCTGCAGCGCTGCCAGGGTGCGAATGGTATACTCATTGTTGTTGACGGGATATTTAGTATGGAAGGCGATATCGCTAACCTCCCGGATATCGTGAAACTAGCAAAAAAGTATAAAGCACGGGTTATGGTGGATGACGC
Organism: Elusimicrobiota bacterium; assembly: GCA_041658405.1. Lineage (NCBI taxonomy): Bacteria > Pseudomonadati > Elusimicrobiota > Elusimicrobiota bacterium. Next base: position 7,957 of record JBBAAG010000083.1, on the reverse strand, counting down.
GCATGCTTTGGGGGTACTCGGGAAAAACGGGCGCGGGACGGCTGAACATTTTGGGTTGGAATCCGAGGTAGATATTATCATGGGTACGTTCAGTAAGTCATTAGCGTCACTCGGAGGATTTATTGCGGCGGATAAAAAAACTATTGATTATGTCCGCCATAACGCGCGGTCATTAATCTTTAGTGCGGCAATCCCGCCTGCAAATGCTGCTGCAGCATTGAAGTCATTGGAGATAATACAGGCTGAACCTCAACGGCGGGAACAGTTATGGAAGAATACACAGAAAATGATGGATGGCCTGAAATCTATGGGATACGACATCGGGGAAAGTTGTACGCCGATAATACCGTTATTGTTCCACGAGAATGAACGGAGTTTGGAAGTTGTAAAAAACCTTCCCGGAGGTGAACAGTTTGTTAACCTCGGGCTAATGCCTACCGATATTATGGGTATCGCGTTCTGGCGGTTCGCTAGTGAACATGGATTGTTTATTAATATTGTAATGCCGCCGGCAGTGCCGCCGGGCCGGACGCTTATACGTACGAGTTATATCGCTACACATACTGATAAACAACTGGATTTTGCGCTGGATGTATTCAGTAAAGTCGGGAAACAACTGGCGATTATACCGTAATATGCAAAACTTTCAGGTTATTGAAGTAAACACGCCGTCGTTATTCATGCAATTTTTGAAGTTTCCCTGGCAGATATATAAATCAGACCCGTTATGGGTTCCTCCGTTACTTTCTGACCGCGAATTTTTGTTATCCGAGAAAAAAAATCCGTTTTGGAAACATGCAGAGAAAAAGTTGTTCCTCCTCAAACGTGATGGTAAATACGTGGGGCGTATCGCGGGGATTGTTGACAATAACTTTGTTGAGTTTCACAATGAAAAAACCGGGTTCTTCGGGTTTTTTGAGTGTATTGACGATACGGTAGTTGCGGGTAAATTGCTGGCACTTGCGGAGGAGTGGGTTAAGTCTAAGGGGATGACAAAAGTTATTGGGCCTGTATCCCCATCGTCAAATGATGAGATCGGGTTTTTGCTTGAGGGATGGGATTCCAGTGCTAGATTGATGATGATGTATAACCCTAAGTATTATCTTGATCTCGTAGAGAAGTGCGGGTATACAAAAGCAAAAGATTTATACGCGTGGATGATGCAGGTAAAAGATGGGCCACAGGAAAAACTGGCGAAGTTCGCGGAACGCGTACAAAAACGTGAGCCCGGGATTGAAGTACGGGATGTTGACCTCACGGATTTTGATGCTGAAGTTGAGCGTGTTGTGCAGATATATAATAATGCATGGGAAAAAAACTGGGGTTTTGTCCCGTGGACACGTGAAGAGTTTGAGTCAACCGCTAAACAATTGAAACCGTTATTTGTCCCGGAACCCACAGCGATTGCGCTGGTTAATGGCGAGCCGGTAGGGATTTTGCTCGTAGCACCGGATTATAATGAAGTGTTTAAACGTATGAACGGACGGCTCGGGCCTATTGGCCTTGCAAAGTTTTTGTGGTACTCACGGAAAATTAAGGGGTTGAGGTTGTTGATCATGGGTGTGGTAAAGAAATACCGTAACCGCGGGATCGAAGGGTTGATGTATTACCACTCGCTTATTGGTGCAAAGAAAAAAGGGTATATTGACTGCGAGTTCTCGTGGGTACTGGAAGATAATACGCTTACCAACCGCGCTGCGGAGTTTATGGGTGGTAAGTTATACAAAAAGTATAGAGTATTTGAAAAAGTTGTTGGATAGTTCTATAATATAAACATCAATATGTTCTGCGGGGGTAATTCAGCGGTAGAATGCCAGCTTCCCAAGCTGGACGTCGCGGGTTCGAATCCCGTCCCCCGCTTTTTATTATTTATAAAACAATAATATTTGTTTTTTAGAAAGGCTTCTAAATTAAAATGAAAGCACACACGGTTTTATTGTTTTCCTCAATGTTGTTATTTATGTCAGGTATTGGTTATTGTGAAGACAAAGGAGGTAATGCGGTGATAGGATTAATTATCTCTGAAGCTAACGGTGTTAAGTACAAACGCCCTACCGGGATTTATCAGAAGTACCTCCGGGATTTTATGGATGCTAAAGGCGTGAAGTATGATATTGTTAATGACGCGAAACTAGCGGATGTTGCTGCACTTAAGAAGTATGCGTGTATCATAGGTTATATGCAATACCTGTATCCCGAGAAAGCGGATATAAACCTTGCAAAGTATGTCGAGGATGGCGGTAAACTTTTGTGGTTGGATGCACCGGCGTATTACCCGAAGGACTGGGTATTGTTTAAGGTTCTGGGGATGATCCCGCCTTCCCGCACAATGTACGGTAAGAAAATGGAGGTAAACATTGTTAAACCCGAGCACCCGTCAATCAACGGGGTCACAAAGTTTGTTACTGAGATCGGGGGTAACTGCATGCGTTCCGTTGAGGATAATAAAAATGTTGTACTCAGCGCAAAACTGATAGAACCCGCGACTGAGCAAAACGTTGTTCCAGAAATACCGTTGATCATAGCGAATAATTATGGGCTTGGGGAGATTGTGTACTTCAACTTTAACACGTTCTCCGGTGACTATCTGTATGACGAAAATAAGTCTATGCGTACAATTATTGAGAATACGTTGATCTGGTTGTTTCCATCGGAAGCGTTTGAACTTAAGGACGTGGCGTTTGAGTTACCGGTTATCACGGGTAAAATTAACCGGTATTTTTATGTGTCATTACCTAAAACAACTGAGAAAGTTGAGGTGGAGTGTACATTCACAAAATTTGAGGTTAACGGTTCAACTGTGCCGGAGGTACAAACATCCCGGCAGTCTACAGGGTTGAACGCACCCGGGAAAATGACGTACGTAACTATTGCTGTACCGGAGAACATAATTGACGGGACTTATGAGTTGAACATAAAAGTTATGTCTGATAACAATGCAGTGTTAACAGAACAAAAGTGCGGGTTAGTGGAACTTTATTACAAAGATTACAAAAAAAGTATTGATTTAAAATCACGGGCAAAAAGGTTAAAAGATAAGTTTACGGGTAGGCTTACATTATACGACCTTCAGTTGCGTGACGCACAGAATCAGGTACCTCCTGAAAAGTTGGTGGAAAGCCTTGTTGAACTCGGGGTTAAGGACTACGAGTTTCTCGTGTGGAGAAGTACAACTGATTACCAAAAACTTGTTGAGTTCGTGCCGTTAGCGCAAAAAAAGGGTATTGATGTGTGGATAACACTTGTCCCGCCGTCAGAGTCGCCGCCGGCAGCACGGTTTTTCTCTGAACCGTTCAGGTTGAACTATCTTTCCTGGGCGCATAATATTGCGGTACTCTCAAAAACTTATAGTAATGTCGCGGGGTTGTGTATTGACGATTTCCCTAATGTCAACAACCTTGGGTTATTCAAGCCTGCGTACATAGAAAAAATGACGGATATCATGCGCAGTATTAACCCTGACCTCGTGTTTTTGCCGATACTGTATTATCCGATAACAAAAACTAAGCCCGGGTTTATTAAACAGGATTACAATGATTATGTCGACGGTACAATGTTTGCGTATATTGACCTTGAGAAAACTGATGAGATGGAGAAACAGATTACTGATATCCGTAAGTTCGCGGGGGAGGATAAAATTGTTGCGGTTAACGTTTATGCTGCACCCACCAGCTGGCACAAGAGTCCGCCGTCACCGGAGTACCTTAAGGATGCGGTTAAGCTAGCAAAAAAGTATGGCGATATTGTGCGGTTATACTGTCCCCCAGGTGATAAGATTAATCCGTTATACACAGCAATGAAGGAGATTGTTATGTCAGAATATCCGGTTACCGAGAATAAACTTGATTTTATTGGTGCATACCTGCAATTAATGAGTATGGTAGACAAAACTGAGTCAAAAGGGCGGGAAGATATACAGAAACTGCTTGATAAAGCAAAGGATGCCAGGATAATGTGCTTCGCGCCGTTGACGGTGTACTCCAACCACACGGTTTTGTATGACAGTAAAATTGTTAAAAAACACGCAGTAGAGGGATGGGACCCGCTGAAAGTGTTTATTGAAGAAGCGCATAAACGCGGGCAAATGGTGTACCCTTGGGTATGCTGTTTAGTTGCTGGGTCGGAAGATGAACCGGCAAAAGACGGGGTGTTAGTAGACAATCCTGACTGGGCGGTAGTGCGTAAATCTACAAGCGGGTACAAAAATATTGCGTGGTTTTCGCCGTCAAATGAGGACGCGAAGAAGTATCTTGTAAGTTTATGGTCGGAAGTAGCGGCAAACTATGATATTGATGGTATTATACTTGACTATATGCGCTTTCCTAATAAACACGATACTGATTTCCGGAAACCGTTTGTTGACGGGTTCTGCGCAAAGTACGGTGTGACAGCTGATACCATCAATGTGCGTTCACCTGAATGGCTACAGTACAAACGCGATGCTGTTACCGTCATAATGAAAGCTGCAGTTGATGAAATCCGCAGGGTAAAACCCGGTAAGCCTATCATGTTCTATACCTGGGGTGCGCATACGCTTGAACGTAAATTCCCTACCGCGCAGCCATGGGATACATGGGTACGTGACGGGTTAGTGGATAGTGTTAATGTATCGGGTTATGTGTACCGTAAAGTCTATGGTGACGCGTATATGAGCGAGTACATATCAAGGTTTACAAAAATGAATAGTATTATTGCTGAGAATAATCCTAAAGTTCAGGGATCAACGGCGTTAGGGGTTTATACTTCCCACGGTAAACTTGACTCCGCAGCTGAAGTGTGCGAGTATATCGACGTTGCGCGGCAGTACGGGGTGTCTAATATATTCTTGTTTACTCTGAATTCCATGGAAAAGTTCGGGTATCTTGATGAAGTAATTAAAAATAAGTTGTTTAGCCCGTTGTTGAGATAGGATAGGGGACGCTACTTCAAAAGTTTCAATATTGCTATTTCCAGAAAACGGTATTTCGATATTATCGATGTCTTGTCGTATGATATAATTATTTGATATAATTAAAAAATTAGATTGATTCGACATTTGGCGTGAAACTGACAATGATAAGAAAGCGGGGACTCGTACGATGCCGCGTTTTGCCAGAATCCTATTTCCCGGCGCAATGTACCATGTGATGAATCGCGGTAACAACCGCCAGCAGCTGTTCAAGGACAAACAGGATTACCATACCTACCTAAAATATTTGCGGGATTATGTTGAGCAATTCAATATTATCGTTTACGCATACTGTTTGATGCCTAACCACTTGCATTTGTTGGTTGAAACGCCAGATACTAACTTACCGATATTTATGCGGTCGCTTAATATACGCTATATGATTTGGTTCAAAAAGAAGTACGGGCTGGTAGGCCATTTATTTCAAGGACGGTATAAATCAATTGTCGTTGATAAAGAAAGCTATTTATTAGAACTCACACGTTATATACACTTGAACCCGGCACGCGCGGGGATAACAACAACGCCGGAGTATTATGAGTGGAGCAGTTGCCGTGAATATGTGGAAAACAAATTTCGGAATTACAGAAGTTTTGTTGAAACCACAGAAGTGTTGTCTCGTTTTGGAAGTAGTGAAAACGGCAGAAATCATCATGCATACCGCACGTTTTTGTATAACGGAATAAGCAGTGTTTTAGAACTACCACCTGTCTGTAATGGTACGATTTGCGGAAATGAGAAGTTTATTCAATATGTTATAAAAACTGCCAATCGCAGACAGAAGATAGGCAATTCACAGAAGCGTGTCCGTCGCAGAAATGATAGAAAGAAAATTGCGCAGCTTGGCTTTGAAGATGTAACTAAAGTATTGTCAGAACATTATAAAATTAAAGTGGCGGAAGTGGTTAATACAGGTGGAAACAAAATGGCAGAACTAAAGCATAAGTTGATGTACTTTCTTAGATACTTTACAACTATGAGTTTAGCTCAAATCGGCGAGAAAACAGGTAATATTGGTTATAACGGAGTATGTATGGCAATAAAAAAAGTTGAAGCAAAAATACAAAATAACAAAATGTATGAAAACGAAGTTATTGAAGTAAAACAAAAAATCATTGAGTATAAGCAACAAGTGAAAGAATTGAAGTAGCGTCCCTCTATCATATCTTGGTCAACATCTTGCCAAGGAAGGATTGTTTAAGCGTGACCGCGCCATGCGGGCATACTTCGTTACAGCACCAGCAGCGGATACATCCCGAATCTATGACCCTTGCTTTTTTGTTTCTCATAACAATAGTTTTTTGCGGGCATGAATCCGCGCAGACACGGCATCCTCGGCATTTATACTTATCCACTACCGGTTTTGGTAAGAGGTAATGCCCGAATGTTTTGCGTAACGACGGTGGAATAAATTTTAGTGCGATTAACCCATCCGTAACGGTATTAGATTCCGGCGGGATAAACTCTTCCGCAGTCATCCCCGTTACCTTATCGCCTTCTACTACAGGAATTTCGTAGTCCATAAGTTCTAACGTCGGGACTAGCGCGGTGTTAATCCCTACGATCCCGCATAATACGTGGTCAACTGCAAAGCCGTTAGTTCCCGCAGCGATGATCCCAACATGTTTTGGCTTACCCCAGGAAGGGCCGTTGCCGTCCATTGCGGTTATACCGTCAACAACAGTTAAAACTATCCTGGGTTTATGGTAATTATAGAGGTCAAGGAGTAACTGTGCGAAGATTTGTACTTCCGGGAATTTTGAGTGGTACGCGACTTTCATTACGCCCGGAACACTGCCATAAAAATTTTTTATTGCACCGGTGAATGTTGTGAACATATGTGTCTTAAGTTTTGGGATATTAATAATAACTTCCGCTTGTGCCAGGGGTTTGGTGAGTGTAAAGTTTTTCATGACTTTACCCTCAGGATATTTTACGTCAATAATGTCTGTATCATAACATAGTTCCGCACCGGTATTCTTAGCAACTTGTTCCATCCCGGAAATACTATAGACAGTCTTGAGGTAAGGGCCGGTATGCACACCCGCCGGGCTATCAATGATAACCGGTACACCGCCTACGGATTGTACTAACCGCACAACAGCTTCTACTACCGCGGGATGCGTGGTTACGGCTTTATCCGGAGGGAACGGCCCTGCGAGGTTGGGTTTAAGGTATACGCGCTGGCCGGGTTTAACAAACTTAGCTATCCCGCCGGAGGTATCCACAGCGCGGGTGACTGCCTGCATTACAGTTGAAGCATTATAATCGTTGCATTTATACACTGCGACTTTATTCATAATATATCCATTATAACAATTGTGTTTTTTAAGTGACAATATATTTTTGTTATAATTAAAACAATATAACGATGATAACAGAGAGGCGGGTAGAGTTAGATGGAAGCCAATGCGATGGTGTTAACACATTTTAATGCGTTGTTGGAACCCCGGGAGTTTGAAATTGTACCGTTAAAACCCGGTGAGGTACTGGTGAAACTGCAATCCTCGGGTATCTGCGGGTCGGATGTTCATATGTGGAAAGGTAATGATCCGCGTACGCCGGTACCTATTATCCTCGGGCATGAAGGCGTAGGTGTGATTGCGGAGATCGGCGTTCAGAAATATGATGTCCATGGTGAAATACTGAAACCCGGTGATGCGGTAGTGTTCGACCGCGGCCTTACCTGCGGGGAGTGTTATTTTTGTAAGGCTAAACATAAACCGTACCTCTGCCCGTCACGGAAGACGTATGGGATATCAATCGGGTGTTCAACCCCGCCGTACCTCAATGGTTGTTATGCTGAATATATTCACCTGGACTCACGGATAAAGGTTGTTAAACTCAACGGGGAGTATGATCCTGATGTATTAGTATCCGCTACGTGTTCCGGTGCGACAATCGCGCATTCGTTTGATATGTGCCGGCTGGAACCCGGGGATACTGTAGTTATCCAGGGGCCCGGTGCAACCGGGATATACTCCACAGCATTCGCGAAGGAAGCCGGGG
>JBBAAG010000082.1 GCA_041658405.1 Elusimicrobiota bacterium | reverse complement strand
CGTTTCCCGGGGAGACATCACCATTTCAGTTGATAAACTCGGCAGCTGGAACTCAAAATACCGTTCTTTCCCGATATACTTTTCATCGATCTCAACCAACGCATCTGCCAGTGTCCTAGCGTCCTTCATTGACGACCCGGTCCCCAGGATTGCGATAAGATTAAAAATATCAGCGCAATCCACCTGTACGCGGTAATTATGATTAAGGATTTCACTTATCTCATGCCCATCCAGGCCGGTACGGGTAACATTGATTGTAACTTTTGACGGGTCAAGTTCGTACCCCAAGCGTTCAATATCATTCTCATCAAAACACATTATACGTTTACAATTCTTCAATCTTTTACGTATAAACCTTGAGATTGAAATCATCTTATCCACTAACCGTTCACCGTTCTCCCACATCTGCCTCCGTGCAAGATCGATTGAGGAAAGAATAAAATAATTCGGGCTGGTAGTCTGGAGTAGCGACACTACGCGTTTAACATGGTTTAAGTCTACGAGGTCAGAATTAAAATGCAAAACCGACCCCTGGCTTAACGCCGATAAGATCTTATGTGTGCTCTGTACACACATATCCGCCCCGGCCTCTACTGCCGACATCGGGAGGTCAGGATGAAACTTAAGATGCGGCCCATGCGCTTCATCCACTAACAAAATCTTACCGTACCGATGAGCGATATCCGCTATTTTTTCAAGATCCGTAACTACACCGTTATAAGTCGGGCTGGTAACATACACTGCCCGTGCTTCAGGATACTGTTTTATAGCTAACTCCACCTGTTCCGGAGTAAGGTCGAAGATAATATCAAGTTTTTGATCAATTTTTGGTTGTACCCATATCGGCCATATTCCTGAAAGAATAACTCCACCGAGTACAGATTTATGGCAGTTGCGCGACATAATAACAGAATCCCCGGGCTTACACGCTGACATCAACATCGCCTGGTTGCCCATAGAAGAACCGTTTAACATGAAGAACGTATGCTTTACCCCGCAGAGGTCAGCATAAAGTTTCTGTGCCTGTTTAATACAAGTAATAGGGTCGTGTAATGAATCAACTTCCGGAAACGTGGTTACATCGAGATAATAAACATTCCTTCCGGTAAACTGCCGTAACCGTTTATCAATACCATCCCCGTTCTTATGCCCTGGTGTATGGAATGACACCACCTGGCGTTTAGCATGTTTTAACAACGCATCAAACAAAGGCGCTTTTTTTTGCTGGCTCGCTTTTGGGTACGACATTATTACTTAAAAAATTCCTTCCATTAAAATAGCGTCCCGAACTTAATATTAATTACGGATATACAGTATTAATACGTTTTAGAACCGCAAATCCAGTGTTACAATATGACTATTCCCTTCATTCAGCGGATCAGAAACATATGCGTAGGTAAGCCCCACTAAATTCATTATCCTTACTGTAAAACCAGCGCAAGGATTATTATTTTCTAATCCTGCACGGAAACCAAATACTTCGCTCATATACTCTAACCCTACGTTATAACCGATATTTTTGTAATCCGAATATTTATTAATTCCAGCAGCAACGTTTACTGAATCAAACAGTTTATAAGAAGCGCATAGCGCGAGGTTCATCCCAACACTATCCACAGCATTTGACGCGGTATTCCAAGAAATACTACTCGCGATGTCCTGCATCATTAACCCGACAGCTAAGTTTTTTATTGGCTGAACCACTGCCCCGAAATCAACCCCGAACCCGATCCCGCTGTTACCCTGTACCTGGCTGGCAAGAATTTTAACATTAGCTCCTACCCCGACAATATCTCCAACCTTTCTAGCATAAGAAAGAAAAAACGCGTTATTCGAAACTACAACATCACCGTTCTCAACCCCAGCACTGGTATACCCTTTAATCCCGGAAACACCGGAATTAATTAACCCCACCGCAAACGTACCGATGGACATAGGATGAGTATAACTCAGGAAGTTTAACCCGCGGTCGGATGAAAGAGCAGAGTATGATACGTTAACCTCTTTTTTCTCAATAAACGCATTCCCGCCGGGATTCCAGTAGATAGCGCTGCCATCATCCGCAATCGAACGAAACGCACCACCCATCCCTAACGCCCTTGCACCGATCCCTGTGCGCAGATAGGCCGCTGCGTATGAAGAATCCAATACCGCCATAACTTCACAGGGTGTCAAGATAACAGTACCAAGCACTGCCAGGCTTAACGCGCATACTGTAAGCTTTCTAATAACCATTTTAGTTGTTACCTCCATGTATATTTTCATTTTTTATTACCTTAACACCGCAAGCTTCAACGTTTTAACTACAGTCTTAGCCCCATCCGTTGCTTCAATCTTCATAAAATACGCATCGTTTGCAAGATACTTTCCTGTAATATCACTTGTCCCGCCCCAGCTGAAAGTCGCTCCTGAGTTTGCATATACTGTTTCGTTTTTCATTATAGTAGAAACAAGCTTACCCGCGAAATCATAAACTTTTACAGTAACTTTCGCGTCATTAGTAAGTACCATTTTTACCGTTGTATTTTCCTTAGAAGGATTGAACGGGTTAGGATAATTATATACACTGAGAATATCCAGCTGATTTGTCACGGTGAACGTAATCTTCTGTGAAGAAGACCGTGCCTGCTGGTTAAACGCTATAACTTCCAGCGTATGCGTCCCCGGTGAAAGCTTCAACGCTGCCCTCGCAAGAAACCGCGTTCCGGTTTCGCTTAGCAACGTAAACGGCGCTTCAGGTGTAAACCCCTGTATCATTGGTGTTTCATCAATTAATCCGTTACCGTCATTATCAATCCCATCAGATGCCGATCTCGCAATCAATACTGCTGTGATATCCGTACCATCAACGATAATCCTGAATGACGATATCCCGCTTAGAGGATCTACAGCCATAACATTGATTACAGGATCTTCATCAGAATACCCGTTACTAACCGGTGAGATAAACGTAATTTCGGGTACCGCCTTGATTGCCATTAACGCAAACTTAGACAAATGCGTGGAATTGAAAGAAACACTGTTTGTATACTTATTTGTCTTCACAGTATTAATCCCCGTAGCGGACCACTTATTACTTACTTCATCCCAGAAAACAATCCCGAGATCCTCTTCTGACACACCCTGCGGGATATCAGCGTCCGAGTAATTAATTGTACATTGGAACTGAGTCCCTGTATTAGTTACAGGCTGATTATTATCCGTAACAAACGCAGAGTACGTACGCCCCTGTATCGGTGTAAGCATCGCTGCCTGAGCAGTAGGAACCGGGTTAGTCACCGCAGGCCCCGCGACAATCGTTACATTTCTCGGCATTGACGCATTCACCGTAATCGTAAACGTATTATCAATCAGTGTCACCGTTGGTGAGTTAGAATTATTTACAGACACGCCGATTGACGCGTTTTCGCCAATAGCCTCACCGCTTTGCGTTATACCGAACACCGCTATCCGTACGTTAGCCGCAAATCCTGCGGTAGCGGATATACTATCAAGCTCCAATGTTCCGGTAAACACATTATTCCCCGCATCTGTTAAAGTAACAGCCTTAGACTGCGAATTAGCATTGTCTTTAAACAAGAAACTCGCTGTCGGCGCTGCTGCTAGAGCAACCGTAGTTTTAACTTCAAGATCAATCTTGCATCCACCTGAATTTGTTGAAGTAATACTCTTTACCCCAACTGTCATAACCTGCGACTTCTTAGTGGTATACACTCTTGATCCGGTCGCTGAAGTCTCAGCAAGGATTGAGCTAACAGGTGCACTTGCCGGATTGCTGTTATTAAACATATCAGTCGCTATCGCGCGGATATCATACAATCCATTCGGCAAAATTGCTAAACTCAACCCCGAAGACCATATTGAACCAACAAGCCCTGTCCATGTCCCATCCGCAACAGAATCAATCCACAGTGTTACCCACGGATTAGTTGACCCATTAAGCTTATACTGGAATGCAACTGATTTTATATTAGCATCCCCGCATTCAGCCTGTATAGCACCTGTATAATAAGAAAGTACCGCTACCGGGCTAATTGTATCATTCAAACTTAACACCGCAACAGGCGCATGCGCGGCATCAGTATTCCTATTTCCTGCACGGTCATATACCACAGCGCGTACTTCCATACTTGAAGCCTGAGTTGTGTTTGGCGATGTTACAACTATTGCCACTTCAGGTGCACTGAAGGTGTTGGGAGTAAGCGACGAATTCACCAACCGTACTAACCGGGTTGCTGTTATATCAACAGGCGTCCATGTATTTGTTGACGGTTCCTTATACTGGAAGAACATCCTAACGACATCACTGTCATTAGTCTTTCCCGTTAAAGAATACGTCTGTGAACAATCAATGGTCCCCGTAGGCGCTATAAACTGGCTGACGGACGGTTCAACCGCGTCATACAGAACAGTAACAACTGCCGGGTTAACCTCAACATTATTTTCATTATCAATAACTACTGTACGCAGGTAATATGTCCCTTCCACTAAGCCAAGCGCAAGCGGGTTCCAGTTCGCAGTAACTGTAGCCGCAGAAGCTATCTCATTAAATGTAACCCACGGCCCTGTTCCTGATGTTGAATACTGAAACTTAACCGTCCCGCCATCGACGTTAGTTACTGCAGAGACCACCTGTGCACCGAAACGCCCGACGTACATCAAAGTTCCTGAGGTATAATAATCAATACCATCTTCCCCAAGTAATCCATCAGCATCTGTATCCCCTGCTGTAGTATTTTCATTCAGCTTACCATCCCCGTCGTTATCGATATTAACCTGTGTGATTATAGACGCTGAAGGCGCGTTGTCGTAATACATAACCGATATTGAAGTATTCGTAACATTCCCTGCTTTATCTGTTAGGTACGCAGTGAATGAACCGGATATATTATCTGTATTACTTGGCACGAATTTCGCGGTATACATATACGGACTTTCAGCAGTACCGTTACCGGACGCAATTATCATATGCCCGTTCTTCCCATTATCATAACTAGGCGAACAAATCCCTGTGAGCCCGCTGGTTGCCGTGACAGACGCAATAGCAATATCATTATCAAGAGTTGTCATCTTAAGCGTATACTCTATGTTAGGATACATTATTGTAGTCACTGAAGAAGCTTCAACCCAGAAGGAAACAAATTTTGGCGCTGTAGCGTCAATAGTAATTGTGATAACGGTTGATGTTGAGAACGTAATATTCCTGGTTTTATCAATAGCTGAAACTTTTAACAGATAATTTGTATCCGTATAAAGATCAGGGACTGACCATGCTGTGGTCCACCCGGCTGACCCATTAGTATCCTGCCCGATATTCTTCCAGGTTACACCATTATCATCTGAATAATGGAAGAACACGCTCATGATATCAGAATCATAAACTGTTGCGAATAAGTTATACGTACTACTATCTTTTATCCGTTGACCTGCAACTGGTGCGGTTAATACCGGCGCAACCGGCGCGGTGTTATCATACGTAAACGAGAATACGTTAGTAGCTGCAGGATCAGTATTACCTTTGGAATCAGCAGCAATCACGCGGACATCGTAGGTAACATTATTCTCTAACCCCGCGATGTTCCATATATAACTATAATCCTTAATATACAACCTGGATGTTGTAGCTCCGCCTGACGTAAATTCTTTAACATCCCGCACATTATACTGTTTACCATTATTATCAGTCACCTGGAAATAATAATCATACGTATTCGGGGGTAATGCCAATACAGTCTTCCATACGCCATCAGATCCGCGGGTAAGGAATGTATCATACGTATTCGCCACTGTTGTGCACACAAACTTTACCGCAGCCACGCTGTTTATTGCCAATGAATCATTAATGTTCATGTACAACAAATCATTTTCATTAAAACTTAACTCAACATAACGTTTATCAGTCCCCAGCGTATTCGTATCTTTATACAAATCTGTCCATGCAGTTGCAGGATCACTGTTTTTCTTGTACTGGAATGTACAGGAGACAATATCGATATTCCCCGTAGTTGTATTCGGTGATGCGTTCAGTAATAAAGTTTTCCCTGAAGCTCTGCTTGAGATAAACCAGCTGTATACTGAGAATGTATGCATAGTAGATACTGGTGCAAGTGCCGGTTTTATTAAGACTTTAACATACGCCTGATGCGAATTATCCAGCGGAATATTTGAATTCCCAAGAGTATCATACGCTTTCACGCGGATATCATAATTCAGATTATTCCCAAGAGATGAAGTGTTAATATACGCTTCCCACATAGGATTCCCGCTGATTGTTTTATACGACTTAACCACATTAAACAACGCGGAAGACCACACTGTATCTGTTGATAGTTTTAGTTCAAACACTACATTTGACGTATCCGGCGATGCCGTTGCACGGATAACGTTGTAATACCCGGTAGTAAACGCTAATGGATTAGAGTACAGTACTGGTATTGATTTAACATTTGTATTACCCGTTCCGGATTGAGTATATAACCAAGTAGTCCCTGAACCAAGCGAATAATTCAATAATGTTTCAATCTGATAAATCGCAACTTCCGGCGCGGTTTTATCAGTAATAACCAAGGGTAACGCCGTACTCTGGTCAGTATTGGCGTTAGGCGGGAAATAACACGAATTCCCGGCTTTATCTTTCGCCATGAAATAATAATAATATGTTTTCGGCGCATTCAAAGTGTTGATAGTAATCGTAAACCTGCTGGTGGTACCATCAACGAGCGACATATACCCGCCTTCAGAAGAATTGTATATAGTAAGCTGCACGATATCCATTGTGCTTAAAGATATACCGAACCTGTCATAAAGATCAATCGCGAAAGTTAACCGCGAAGTTGTATCCCCTGTACTTGGAGCAGTTACTGTGGAAATAACCGGCGGTGTGGTATCATAAATAAACTTACGTGTAAATGTAGAACCAACATTCCCTGCTTTATCCACAGGAGTGCAGGTATACTGTATCTCACCGTCGTCAATACCGTTTGACAACAACGTTTTCATTGGCTGGATTTCAAATATTGTATAACTTGTTTTCGCAACGGTGACAAATGTACTAAAACTTTCCGTTGTTCCTTTAGTAATATAATTAAGCTTAATAGAAGACGCTGTGGTAGTAGTATCAATCCCAACCAACCCATAAGGATCATCAACGCGGAACTTAATCTTTTGCCCGCTGGAAACAAACGACGCCTTTACGCATTCATTGTTTACAGGACTAAAATCAACACTAGTTGAAGGAACTGACGTCTCGTCATTTGGATTTTTACCGGAATACATTTCCTGGTAATCAGAATAACTGTCATTATCAGTATCAAGTACAACCGGTTTTACTGTATCAACCGTAAAACCCCAGGATAACTGCGCAGTCTTACCAGCATTATCAATTACCCAAACTTTAGCTGTATAAGAACCTTCCACCAACGGCTGTGCCGGCACATACGAAATCGTGGTAGTTGAACCATCAACGGCATTAGTGCTGAAAGTAACAACCTGATCATTTAAAGTAAGCGTAACTGTTGAAAAATTAATCCCGGACATCACTACTCCGCCAAGTGAATCATCAAAACTTACAGTGATTGTAGGAGTGGTAGAGGTAGTAGAATTTTTTGGCCCTTCGTTATAAATATTTGGCACTATACTATCATACTTAAATTCTCTACCCGTAACGAACTGCCCTATATTCCCGGCTTTATCCGCTGCAACAACACCCCAGTAATAAACTGTAGTTGTTGAAGACACCGGGAATCCGTTAGTCCAATTTACCGACGACATCCAGTTAAAACTCAGGACATTACCGACATTACGGAATCCATCACCAGCCGCATTATCACCTAGGTTTGAGTCAGTAGAAAAAATCAAGTAATACGTTGAAAAATTACTATCCGTTGACGGCTGCCAGCTTAACACCGGCGCGTTATCGCCAATCCACGTATTTGCCGCAGGTGAGTTCAGTGTTATAACATCCGGCCTCCCGCGGTCAATAATACAATAAAACGTTTCGTCCCATGCAGACTCATTACCTGCAGCATCACGTACTTTGATACGGACAGGCAACTGTGTTGTCGGCGCGTTTACGGTAGTAGTAGTGATTGTATACTGCAACTTAAAAACCCCTGAACCCTGATCAGTCACTGCTAAAGTATTAGACACTTTCCCGTCAATCGCAGAAGTGTCAAGCGTGAACAAATCAGTTAAATTATATAACCCGCTGTCAGACAATGCAGCTGCGGTTTCAGTAGCGCCAAGAGAAATGTTTAATGACAATTTAGTACGCGCACCGGCATTAGTAGGAAGAACATCTGAGGTAGTATAAATATTAAAACTATCGTTGTTTAATACCGTTGGTGTAGTCCCTGTAGTCGGTGACGGCGTATTCACAGGCTGTATTACCGGCCCGCTTGTATCCGCAGTTATAATTGTTCCATTTGCCCCTGATGTTGGCTGCAACACTAACACTGTAGAAGACACCGCGTTTTCCTTAACTACAACTTCTACTTCACCGGCATCATCTATCTGCGCACGGAACCTATCGCCGTTACTGATAGTACTTGTTGTTTTTATACAGACATAATACGTGTAATGCCGGTTTGCCTGGTCAATTGCCAAAGCTGATGAAGGCGTAAGTTTCACCTGCCACGGGCCGTTACCAGACCAGCTTGTAGGATATATACTTGTAGCGACCAGTGTTTCAGAACTATACCCTGACCATGTATTTGTAGAAGTAAGATATGCGGGATTAGCATTATCCGCTACCAAAACCAATCCACCTGAATTCAATGCAAACAAATCATTTGCAGGATTAAACGACTGTGTATTACTGATAGTTACTGTAACGCATTCAATTGTCCATGATTCACCGCTATTATAAGCATTACTGCTGATATTGATCCTGAACAACGGAGTGTAGTCACTAACCGCCTTAATTTTTGATGGTAACGCAACAGTATTATAAGTCCCTGAAGTTATGCCTACCATATTAGTAACTGTAACTTCAAACGCTGACACATTCACTACTGACATCATACAAACCAGCGTTACTACAACCACCCCTGCGAACCTCAAATTTTTCAACATACACTTCCCCCTTAAAATAAAAATATATTATTAATAGTATACACAATTGATAAAAAGCATGTTATGTATTTTACACAATACAAGAAAATGTTGTCAATAATAAATTATCTAACTTCTTTAAGAGCTTCCAGTACTTCATAAGGAATCTTTAAATTCCCGATCACCGGCCCGTGATGATCAATCCCGCCGTGACAATCAGACCCGCCGGTAGGGGTTAACCCAAACTTTTTTACGAGGTCAAGAAAATACATAATCATTCTTTTAGTATGCTTAGTATGCCACACTTCTATACCTTTTAACCCGTATCCCACAAACTCGGCAATACTTTCATTATCAGATGCACCATACTGCGGATGAGCAAGGACAGGTATACCTTTTGAATTAAGGATTAACTCAATCGCTTCCCGGGGTGACAGCATATCCTTTGGGACATACCCCGGCTTATCCGGTGCTAAATACCTCGCAAACGCTTCCCCTACATTATGAACCACACCTTTTTCTATCAATGCCCGCGCGATATGCAACCTACCTACGGAATTCATATTACCCGCATTTTTAATAACATCCTCAAAACTTATCATAATACTCAATCCATTAAGTTTCGATACTATACTTTTAGCGCGTTCATACCGTACCTGCCTGAACCGTTCAAGTGTAGCAACAAATTTTTCGTCTTTCCAGTCAACAAAATAACCAAGTATATGCACTTCCTTTTCCGGGGATTTAAGATAATTCGCTGAGATTTCCACTCCCGGAATAACTTCAACTCCAAGATTTACCCCGGCACTTAAAGCTTCTTCAACACCTCTTACTGTATCATGATCAGTAACAGCGAATCCCGTAAGCCCGCGTTCTTTCGCAAGCCCCACAACCTTACCGGGTGCAAATATTCCGTCGGAATAGTTCGTATGCACATGTAAATCAACAAACCTGTTTCGTTCTTCCATCCACCACCGCTATTCTATCACCGGTACAGCTGCTAATAACCCAGCGGTGTAACTGTCCTTAGGGTTTTTAATAACTTCACCAGTAACGCCGCACTCCACAACTTTCCCTTTCCGCATAACCATAACCGTATTTGAAAAAAAATCTACAACCGCGATATCGTGTGAGATCAGTATATATGTTAACCCATACTCATCCTTTAAATCCAGTAACAGGTTAAGTATCTGTGCCTGTACTGAAATATCCAGCGCTGAGACAGGTTCATCCGCAATAACAATTTTTGGCTGCATTGCGACTGCCCGCGCGATACCCACGCGCTGACGCTGTCCCCCGCTGAACTGGTGAGGATAATTATCGATAACATTATTCCCGAGCCCCACCAAATCAAGCAACCTCTGCACTTCTTTTCTTATATAATCACTCCCTGCTGTCTTATTATCATGCTTACACCTCTGGCGTACAGCCTCACCAATGATCACGCCAACCGATAATTTCGGGTTTAACGACGCAAACGGATCCTGAAAAATCATTTGTACTTCAGATGGATGAACATTACCGTTGATAGCGGTGTTACCATTCAATTTCACTTCACCGGTATCGTGTGTAATTAACCCGGCAACTATTTTACCAAGAGTGGTCTTCCCGCTACCTGACTCCCCGACAATACCCAGTACCTCACCCTGTTCTAGCGTTAATGACACATTATCTACAGCTTTTACGGTACCAATTTTTTTACGGAAAAGTTTTGATTCCACAACAAATTGTTTACTAACATTCATCAGTTCAAGCAACACTTCAAATTACCCCAACATTTTTATGTTTATTCTTTTCGTTCTTATCAAATAAAAAACACCGGGTATTGTGTCTAGACCCGCAGTCATACAACCCAGGTTTTACCTGTGAACAAATACCCATCCTGCGTTCACACCGCGGATGAAACGCGCATCCCGACGGTAATTCTGAGGGATCAGGTATTTGCCCGGGGATTGAATACAACCTCTTTTTTTTGTTGCCAATAATTGGCACTGCGCTCACCAACCCTATGGTGTACGGATGCATTGGCGAATGAATAACCTCATCTGCTGTACCATACTCCACAACTTCACCGGCATACATCACAGCGATAGTATCCGCATTATTATACACAATCCCAAGATTATGAGTGATCAGTATCAACGCTAACCCAAGTTCGTGTTTCAGGTTGAACATTAATTCAAGGATTTCTTTCTGTATAGTAACATCCAGCGCTGTCGTAGGCTCATCCGCAATAATCAACTTCGGTTTAGTACATACCGCCATTGCGATGACCACCCTCTGCCGCATCCCGCCGCTTAACTGATGAGGATATGAGCCATGCACGCGTACAGGATCCGTAATTTTTACAGTTTCAAGTATAGAACACACCCTAACCTTTTTTTCGTTCTCACTGGACTCCTTAAACCCCTGTTCATGTATTTCCAGGCATTCAGATATTTGTTCACCCACTGTGAATACAGGATTTAATGACGTGAACGGATCCTGGAATATCATACTAACCTTCCCTCCGCGTACTGCGCGTAGTGATGTATCGTCAAGCAATAACAAGTCTTCGTTGTTAAACAACACTTTCCCCGCAGATATTTTCCCTTCAGTATCAGATATAAGATTAAGGATACTCAACGCGACCGTACTTTTCCCGCAGCCCGACTCCCCGACTACCGCAAGGGTTTCACATTCATTCAGCTCGAATGTAACATCCCGCACTGCAGGGATAACAGTATCCCTGCGGTAATATTCTACCGACAAATTCTTTACTGTTAATACAACCCGGTTTTTCTGTGTTTCCATAAACATTATTTACTACATCCTCGGATCAAACACGTCACGTAATCCTTCACCTAGAAGGTTATAAGCAAGTACGGTGATTAATATTGCTAATCCCGGGAATACGGATAACCACCACGCAATATGAATAAAATCTTTCCCGGAGATCAACATATTACCCCAGGACGGTGTTGGCGGCTGTACGCCTAATCCCAGGAATGACAACCCTGATTCCGTGAGAATAGCTCCTCCAACACCAAGTGTAGCACTGACAATAATCGGTGCTAAAACATTAGGAAGTATATGCACAAACAAAACCCTTCCTACGGGCACCCCTATCATCCTCGCAGCATCGATATACTCTCGCTGCCGTATTGATAAAGTTTCACCTCTTACAATCCGGCATAACCCCGGCCATGAGGTTAACCCGATGACTGCCATAATGTTGTAAATACTGGGCTCCAAAAACGCTATCACCATGAGTATCAAAAAAAATGTCGGGAAGCACAGCATAATATCAACGAGGCGCATGATAACAATATCCACCCACCCGCCAAAAAAACCGGATACCAACCCCAGTGTTCCCCCGATAAGCACAGCAATCGCAACTGCCACGATCCCGACGGTAATGGATATCCTTGTACCGTACAATATCCTTGTAAGCACATCCCTTCCGAGCTCGTCAGTCCCGAGTACATGTTTTAATGACGGCCCTTGAAGACGGTCAACAACATTTTGACCATTAGGTTTATACGGTGCAACTACCGGCGCGAATACTGAAAGTATGATAAGCAAAACTATTATCACCCCTCCGGCAACCGCTAACTTATTATTAACAAACCTTTCGATGTACAACTTAAACATAAAACATACCCGCTTATTTATACCTAATCCTTGGATCCACATACGCGTAAGTTATATCAGCAATAAAATTCCCGATTAACGTCAATAACGCCGCGATTGTTCCGACACCCATAATAACAGTATAATCCCTTGCCATGATAGCTTCATACCCCAACCTT
>JBBAAG010000081.1 GCA_041658405.1 Elusimicrobiota bacterium | reverse complement strand
CTTATGCGTTCATACCGTTTTCATGATCATGACTGTTCCAGTGATAATGTCTTACTCGGTAAAATGTCTACCGGTACTGACCTTTGGGTGAATGAAGCTATTGCGCATGCGGATTATATTATTTCAACCGGCAATATCGCGCCTCATACTTTTGCCGGTTTTTCAGGTGGGAGAAAAGGTATACTCCCCGGTGTCTGTGGGAAAGATACTATTGATGCTAACCACGCAAAAGTTTGCCGTCCTGGAGTAGGGATGGGTATGCTTGAGAATAATCCTATTCATCTTGAGATGGAAGAAGCTGCGGAGAAAGTCGGCTTGCAATTTATTGTTAACGTAGTGAGGAATGATAAAAAAGAAGTAGTGCAGGTAGTGGCCGGGGATTGGAAAGAAGCATTTGCGGTAGGCGTGGCTAAAGCCCGGGAAGTGTATGGTTATGAGTTTAAACACAGGTCTGATGTCGTGATAGCCAGCAGCGGCGGATTCCCGAAGGATACAAGTTTATACCATGCACAGCTGGCATTCACCGCGATGAGCGGGATAGTAAACAAAAACGGCACCCTGGTACTCGTTGCGGAATGCGCCAACGGTGCAGGGCAAAAAGTTTTTGCTAAAACTATGGCAGGTAATACTGTTGATAATATACTTCTAAAAAAAGAAACTGAGATCCCTGTTGGTGTACACCGCGCATATTTATCTGCGAAGATATTGAAAGATATTGAGTGTATCCTGGTATCGTCAATGGAGAAAAAAGTTGTTGAGTCTATGCATTTTAGGTACGCTAAGACAATAGACGATGCGTTGAGTATGGTCCGTAAAAAACATGGGGATAATTATGCTGCGTATGTTGTGCCCAATGGCTCATACATCTTGCCGATCATAAAATAAAGTTAGTTTCATAAAAAATATTTTTAGTAAAGGGAGGATAACTGTTTTGTTTAAGGTGTCATACAAAATCGCAGTTGTATTCGCGGTCTGTATACTGACAGCATGTACAGGGATGAAAACATCGAAGCAGGATAAACAAATGGGAATAAATACCGGTACCACACAAAAAGGGTTTGAAGTAATGCCTCAGGATGCGCTGGTGGTACAACCCGAATGGCCTGCAGGGATTCAGGAAAATCTTGAGCTCGATATTCCCGGGTTGAAAGAACAAATTATCCGGATGAAAGAACGTTACCTAAATAAATTACCCGCAAATCAGGTTTTTGCCTATGGTAAGTACAGCCATACTGCCACGGAATTAGTAGAAACAATTGATGAGTTATTAAAAGTCCTGGATTCCAGCAGTGACCCTAAAGCGGTATATGCGGAATTAAAGGAACGGTTTGTTCTATACCAATCCGTTGGAGCTGATGGCGGGGGTAAGATTTCGTTTACCGGGTACTATGTCCCGCAATTTAGCGGTAGCCTGAATAAAAGTGAAATATATAAGTATCCGTTGTATAGGTATCCCAAAGAATTGTTGAAACAAGATCCCAGTGGTAAAGCATCACCGTTCTATACGCGTGAAGAAATTGATACAAACAGGGTATTGGAAGGGAAAAACTATGAACTCGTATGGCTTGATGACATTGTAAACGCATTCTTCATACAAGTTCAGGGTTCAGGGATTATCAAACTCGATAATGGTAAGGATATGTATGTAGGATACGCCGGGGGTAATGGCCAGCCGTATTCTAGTTTAGGTAAATTGTTAATCAGTGAAGGCAAACTTACTCAGGAGAATGTTTCTATGCAAACGATACGGCAGTATCTTTCGGAACACCCGGAAGATGCACAGCGCGTACTTAATACCTGTAAGTCATACGTGTTTTTTGAAGAGAAAAAAGATATTGCTGTAGGGAATGTCGGTGTACCTTTGGTTGATCAGTGTGCAATCGCGACCGATACCAAGTATTTTCCACGTGCAGCGGTTTCGATGGTTTCTTTGCGTAAACCTGTAGCAAATGAGGATAGTACTAATATACTGGAATGGAAACCGTTTACCCGTATAGTGTTTAACCTGGATACCGGAGGCGCTATTAAAGGTGCGGGGAGAGTTGACTACTTCTGGGGTGCAGGTGAGTATGCTGCGCTTGCTGCGGGGAATACTAAGGAAACCGGGCAGCTATATTTTCTTATGAAGAAGAAATGATAGGATAAGGAGTATAAATGAAATCATTATTTTTATTTGGTGATTCGATTACTTCAAGAGGTAATAGGACAGAAGGATGGGGCGGGATTATTGACCGTAAAATCCGTGATGCCGGGCTTGACTGGCAGGTGTTTAATGTTGGTATTGGCGGGAATACTACAACTATGGGCCTTGCAAGGATAGAATCTTCGGTGCTGAGTTGTAAACCGGATATTGTTATTATCGAGTTCGGGTTTAACGATTGTGCGCATCTGGCGGCTGATAATACAAAAGTAAGGGTTGACCCTGTTCTTTATGAAACCAATATGAATCTTATCTGCGAAAAAATATCTGCTGTAAAAGGTTTACCGTTTCTGATAATAAACCATGCGGCTGAACGTGACTGGATAATAATGCCAAATGGAAAACCGTACCGGGAAAGTGTGAAAGATTATAATAGGATTGTCAGAAAGATTGCTAAGGAAAGAAACCTTCCTTCATGTGATATGGAAAAATATTTTCTTGAAAGCGGACAATCATTAGCAGTGCTTAACAATCCTAAACCTGATGGATTACACCTGTCGCTGGCAGGGGAAAAGTTGTACGCTGAAGGGCTTTGGCCTGAACTTATTAAACTGCTGAAGTAGTATATCTCAAAAAAAATTATTATTTTGTTGTTGACAAAAAATATTTTTTGGTTATAATGTCTACTAAGTAGATAGACATAGTAGAAAAGGATTTGTTGGTGAAAGTTTCTTTTAAGGGTGATTATGCGTTGAAGACAATATTGGATTTATCATTGCACTACGGACAGGGTGTTGTGCAGATACGCGATATTTCTAAACGGCAGGATATACCCTTGAAATATCTTGAGCAGATATTGTTGACCCTAAAAGGTGCGGGGTTTGTACAGAGCAAACGCGGCCCATCCGGTGGTTACCACCTGGCAATTGCTCCCGGGAAAATTACCATTGGTGCGGTTGTTAGGTTGATGGAAGGCCCTACATCGCCAATAACGTGTGTGAGTACGTCAGGGTACTGTAGATGCGAGGATGAAGCGCGGTGCGTATTCCGCGGTGTATGGCTTGAAGTGAAGACTGCGGTTAATGATATTGTTGATCGCACAACATTTGAGGATTTAACAAAAAAAGTACGGGCTTTTAATACCGGCAAGGTGCTAAGTTACGAAATATAATGACGGAGGAATGTAGATAATGAAAATTGCTAAGGATGTAACTGAACTAATAGGTAATACGCCGTTGGTGCAGATAAACAGGCTTGTGAAACCCGAAACTGCGCAGGTGCTCGCAAAACTTGAGTATTTCAATCCCTGCAGTAGTATTAAGGATCGTATTGGGTATGAGATGATTAACGCAGCAGAAAAGTCCGGTAAATTACGGCAGGGTGGTAGCGTTATTGAACCGACATCAGGGAATACCGGTATTGGCCTGGCGTTTGTATGCGCAGTGAAAGGATACAAACTGATACTCACAATGCCTGAATCTATGAGTGTTGAACGCCGCGCGTTGCTTAAAGCATTAGGTGCGGAGATTGTATTGACTTCAGCGGAGAAAGGTATGACCGGTGCTATAATGAAAGCGCAGGAATTAGCTGCTTCGGATAAACGGTATGTTCTTCTGCAGCAGTTCGATAATCCCGCAAATCCTGAAGCGCATAGGAAGACTACGGCGGAAGAAATATGGCGTGATACAGATGGGAATGTGGATATCTTCGTTGCCGGTGTCGGTACAGGGGGAACACTGACTGGTGTTGGGGAAGTGTTGAAGAAGAATAAACCATCAGTTAAGGTTATTGCGGTAGAACCCGCATCATCACCGGTCTTATCCGGAGGTAATCCATCACCGCATAAGATACAGGGAATTGGTGCAGGGTTTATCCCTGGCGTGCTTAACCGAAAAATTATCGACGAGGTTGTGAAAGTAAGCGATGAGGATGCAATCAGTACAGCACGGCGGTTGATTAAAGAAGAAGGGATACTCGCGGGAATATCTTCCGG
The DNA here is from genome assembly GCA_041658405.1 of Elusimicrobiota bacterium. NCBI lineage: Bacteria > Pseudomonadati > Elusimicrobiota > Elusimicrobiota bacterium. The sequence goes on along the minus strand of JBBAAG010000081.1, from coordinate 8,824 downwards.
TGCGGCAATGTTTGCAGCGTTAGGGTTGGCGGATCGAATGCAGAACAAGGGAAAAGTTGTCGTAGTGATAATACCTGATACAGGAGAAAGGTATATTTCAACACCATTGTTTAGTTAGTTATATAAAATAATTTAAGAAAAGGAGTTTAAAAAAATAGTTATGGCAAAAACAATTGCGGAGATTAATGACAAAATTAAAAACAAGAAGGTTGTGGTTGTTACCGCAGAGGAAATGATAGATATTGTCGACAAAAAAGGTGTAACACAAGCGGCTAAAGATGTTGATGTTGTTACAACCGGAACGTTTGGCCCAATGTGTTCAAGCAGCGCGTATTTTAATATTGGGCATACAAAACCAAGGATGAAACTTGGCGGCGGGCGAAGTGTATTGAACGATGTACCGGCGTATACCGGGTTCGCTGCGGTAGATCTTATGATTGGCGCAACTGCAATGCCTGATAATGATCCACGGAATAATGTTTATCCCGGGGAGTTTAAGTACGGAGGCGGGCATTTGATCCATGACCTTGTAGCAGGTAAGGATGTTAAACTTGAATCCACAGCGTATGGTACGGATTGTTATCCCCGTAAGAAGTTGGAAACTCTGATAAATCTTAAGGATTTGAATGAAGCGGTACTTTTTAATATGAGAAATGCTTATCAGAACTACAATATTGCGGTAAATCTTAGTGACAAAACTATATATACATATATGGGTGTATTGAAAGCAAAAATCGGGAACGCAAATTATTGTTCTGCCGGGCAGTTGTCGCCGTTACTGAACGATCCGTTGTATAAAACAATAGGTATTGGTACAAAAATCTTTCTCGGCGGTGGGGTGGGGTATGTCGCGTGGAATGGTACACAACATAATCCGTCGGTAACCAGAGGCGATAACGATGTTCCCCGGGGCGGTGCTGGGACACTGGCTGTGATCGGTGATTTAAAACAAATGAAGCCTGACTGGCTTGTTGGGGTAAGTTTTCTGGGTTACGGCGCGTCACTCGCAGTAGGGCTTGGAGTGCCAATTCCCGTATTGGATGAGAGTGTTGCTAAGCATACATCCGTCCGTGATTCCGAAATCTATGCGCAAATCGTGGATTACAGCGATAATTATCCTAATATAAAACCAGGTAGTGTTGGCGAAGCTGACTATGCATCCCTGCGTAAGGGTAGTATTGAGATTAACGGGCAAAAGGTGCATACTGCTTCCTTGTCGAGTTATCCTAAAGCTGTGGAGATAGCAGAGACATTGAAATCATGGATTGCAAACGGTGAGTTTTTGTTGACACAGCCGGTAGCGCAGCTGCCCGGGAGGGAGAGCGGGGTTAAGTTTAAGTTTTTGAATGAAAGGGTATAGGCAAATCGTGAGGGAAAAAAAGTTTGTGGTACATGCAGGGTGTAAACATTTTATTTATACCCGTCCGTGTATGTACCACAAACTATATCATGCTGTATGTGCCGGGTGTAAGTATTTTGTTCCGTTGAAGAAATGTGGCAAAGTTCATCCCGAAAATATGAAGAGTGTTGTTAAACGTGACACAAACACCGTGCTTATAATAAAACTTGGGGCTAAGGGTGATGTTTTACGGACTACATTTATCCTGCGATATTTACGTAAAAAGTGTGGACGGGCAGTGAAAATTTCCTGGCTGGTAGATAAAGGTAATAGCGGAGTCCTCGAAAATAATGGGTTGGTTAATAATGTCATTCATAATACTGCAGGTGTTACTCGTGAGTTGTTGAAGTATCATTGGCTTGAAGTTATAAACCTTGACCTTGACAAAAAAGCGGTAGCGTTGGCTGGTGTGCTCTCAACAGATAAACGGGTAGGGTTTTGGTTGGTGGACGGTGAGCTTAGGTATTCAAATAATTATGCGGAGTATTACTTGCGGATGAGTTATGATGATAATCTAAAGAAAAGTAATCGCAGGTCATACCAGCAAATCATTGCGGGGATTGTGGGGATGGAAACTAAGAAGGTTAACTTTCACCCCATAGCGGTTTATAATACTAAAGAAAGGAAGGTTTTTCATAAACCAAATGTTGTTCTTGCGATAGGATGCGGCGGTGTGTGGGGGACAAAACAATGGCCTGTGGCAGCATGGGAAAAAGTGGTTTGTCTTCTTCATAAAAAGTATCGAGATAATATTGATATAACAATTTCAGGGGATAAGTCTGATTATGCGTATGCCCGGAAGATTATTGAATATTCAAAAAAGTGTGGTGCCGGGATTATTAGCCTCGTGAATAGGATGACAATACCACAGCTTTATGCGTTAATAGATAATAGTAGTGTAGTGGTTGCAAGTGATACATTAACCGCGCATGTTGCGTATGCGTTTGATAAGCCGGTAATTACGTTATTTGGCCCGACATCTTCCGCGGAGGTTGAACTCGGGCGGTACGGTAAGAAAATTGTTGCCCCATTACCGTGTATTGTGTGTTATCGCAGGGTGTGTGACAAAAAACCGTTTTGTATGGATGCCATAAAGCCGGAGGTTGTGTTCAATCAAATAGTAAGACTTTTGTGTTGACATCAGCGTGTGTATCTATATAATTAATCGCAGGGTTTAGATGAAATGGTAAGTAATAATATTTTGAGTAGTAAAGGAGTAACAAATTAATGCCTACATTAGTTGAACGCTGGGTAGAAGAAGTTGCGAAACTTACAAAACCGGAGAAAGTGTTTTGGTTCGATGGATCAGATGAGCAAACCCGTGAATTGATACGTATTGGGCTGGAAGAAGAGAAGTTGAATAATAATCCTGTCTTCAGGAAGCTTAACCATAAAATCTGGCCGAATGCGTATTTCCATCAAAGCCATCCAAATGATGTTGCGAGGACTGAACACCTGACTTTTGTGTGCCATCCTACAAAAGACGCTGCCGGGCCGAATAATAACTGGATGGACCCTGCAGAAGCGAAGGCGTTACTTACAAAACTTACTGACGGAATTATGCGCGGACGGACGATGTATGTATTGCCTTATATGATGGGACATCCGGACTCGCCATACGCAAAAGCGTGTGTACAGGTGACGGATTCTGTATATGTAGCAGTAAGTATGCGTATTATGACAAGGTTATCAAAAAAAGTGCTTGATAAAATCGGTAATACGGATAAGTTTGTTAAAGGGTTGCATTCAATAGGTGATCTTGATGACAAAAAAAGGTTTATCATGCATTTCCCGCAGGATAGTCTTGTATGGAGTATTGGGTCGGGTTATGGCGGGAATGCATTACTAGGGAAAAAATGTTTTTCTTTGCGTATAGCGTCATGTCTTGGTAAGAATGAAGGATGGCTTGCGGAGCATATGGTTATCATGGGAATCCAGGATCCGCATGGTAAGGTTACGTATGTAACCGCTGCATTACCCAGTGCTTGCGGAAAAACTAACCTCGCAATGCTTGAACCGGCATTACCGGGGTATAAGGTCTGGACTTTAGGTGATGATATTGCCTGGATGAACGTCGGGCCGGATGGCAGGTTATGGGCTATAAACCCGGAAGCAGGGTTTTTTGGGGTAGCACCGGGGACGTCAATGAAAACAAATCCTAATATGATTCGTACACTGAAGAATGATAAGTATTCTCCGACATTGTTCACTAATACAGCTGTGGATAATGATACAAATACGCCGTGGTGGGAAGGTCTTGACGGTGAACGCCCGGCTAATCTTACCGACTGGCAGGGTATGCCGTACGATGCGGCTTCCGGGAAAAAAGCTGCACATCCAAACTCAAGGTTTACAACGTCAATCTATAACTGCCCGATGTTATCAGAAGAATATGATAATCCTCAGGGCGTACCAATCTCTGCGATTATTTTTGGGGGACGAAGGTCTAAGTTGATACCATTGGTGCTGGAAAGTTTTAGCTGGCAGCACGGTGTGTTCCTTGGCGCAAGGATGGGTTCTGAAACTACAGCAGCGGCAACGTCAGCAGTTGGAGTTCTACGTCGTGATCCAATGGCAATGCTGCCGTTCTGCGGATACAATATGGGCGAGTATTTCCGTCACTGGCTGGACGTAGGGAAAAGGTTGACAAAACCGCCGAAGATTTATTCTGTTAACTGGTTCCGTACTGATGAAAACGGGAAGTTTATGTGGCCAGGGTTCGGGGATAATATCCGCGTGCTTAAATGGATAATAGAGCGGTCAACATCGTCTTCCGGTGCGGTGCAAACCCCGGCAGGATTTGTGCCGGAACTTAGCAGTTTTGATAATACAGGTTTGAATGTATCTAAAGACAAACTTACTGAACTTTTTGATGTTAACCTGTCCGAATGGGGTGATGAGGTTAAGGATATCGAGAAGTTTCTCACGCAATTCGGGGATCATATGCCTTCAGAATTGTTGAGTGAATACAAAAACCTTGTATCTGCTAAGAAATAAAAACGTTTATAATAACTATAACGTTAGTTAGTTCAAAGGTTTATGTCTTTTTCTTGCAAGAAAGATAAATATTGCCATCAGGATATACGCACCTGAAGCTGCAAACCTTACAGTTGTAGATGGAAACGCGAGTGATACTGTAAAAAGTATGAACATAATCGCGCCTTCCAGCACACTGAATGTAAAGTTTGAGATAACGAGTAATGCGTATAATGACTGCGCGGATGTTAGTAATAACTCTTCAACCTGACGGACATCCATTAGCATAGGTGTTATCCGGCCAAGTGATATGTTATATATCAGCGGCAGCATACCTACCAGCAGTGTCCATTGATTGATCGTTGAAGAAATAAGTGTCTGTAACCCCAGTTCAGGTTGTGCTTTCAAGGCGAAGAGTATGGCTACTATGAGTTCCGGTGATTCTGATGCTAACGGCGCTATCCATTGTACCAGAATGAACTTGTCAATCTTCATCGCTTCACCGATGTCAAGTAATCCTTCAGCAAAGGGTTCTGCGGACATAAAAATTGCACTGCCTGCAATTGCAAAAAGTACGATAGTAAAGACCGCTTTCCATGGTTCAGGTGCTCTGCATAATAGTTCTACCGGGCCGCCTTCAATCTCGGGTTCTTCAACGCCCAGTTTGGATGCTTGATATGCGTAGTATAGAAACAAACCGACTAGTATGACGGTGTCAGATAGTTCAATATGCCCTTTTAATGGCAGTGTAAATGAATATATGGTTGCTATTAGTAATGTATTGATTTCAAGTTTGTGTTCGCTGCCGAGAACTATCATTTTCTTCTTTGTTTTAACCCAGAAAAGTAGTACGACCAGTGCCCAGCCCAAGCCTATGAGTAACCTGTTTGCGCCTGTCATATTCGCTGCAGCGTATTGTATATACATAGGATCCTTCCCGGCAGTCCATGCGAAGTACATGTCCACAGCGTATTCAGGGAGTATGGCGATAAGCGCAAGAAAAACGATTGCCAGTGATTTCGGGATATAAAACTGCGCGAGTTCGGCTGCCCAGGAAAGTAAAAATGCTGCTGCGAAGATGCATATACCTGGCAGCATGGCGTTTATTAGTTTTTGTGTTTTTGAGAGTTCAACTTTTTCGCTTGCGCAGTTCGGGGTGGAACACTTTCCGTACTTGTTCCAGCAGGTGTCATGATAAAACTGCCTGCAGGTGGCGCATTCTGAAGTTTCGGATTTCTGGATGATAACCTGTTGGCAGTATGTGCAATTGTGTTTTATATGTGTTTGCGGGTTTAATAAACTAATAACCGGCCATTGTAATGACAAAAAAAAGACGGTAATTAAAAACAAGACATTTTTTGCTTCTTTAGACATCCTAAATACTCCTTAGATTAATTTATACACTATGCATCTTTTTGTTCTGAATAGGAATTATATCAACAATTAAATAGTTTGAAAACAAGATTTTTATGTATAATAAACTTTTCGATACTTAAGGGATATGTTAAGGAAAAAATAAGGGGCAGGATTAATGAGCCAGCAGCTTGATATACTTATAGTCGAAGATAATGTGGTATACGCACAGTTGTTGCAAGAATTTCTTACCGGAATAAATTATAAAGTTGCGTGTTTGTATGAAGGGAATAATGTTATTCCTGTTGTTGAACAGCAACGGCCTAAAGTTATTATTCTCGACATTATGCTTCCCGGTACCGATGGGTTAAAACTGTGCCGCGAGATTAAATCACGGCAAGAGCTCAGTAAGATTAAGATCATTATCCATAGCGCAAAGTTTTATGTGTCCGACCAGGAGAAAGCGGTGCTTGCCGGGGCAGATGGTTTTCTTGATAAAAGTACGGATATACAGGTTGTAGTAGAAAAAATCAGGGGATTTCTTGATGCTAAGTTCAACATAAGCTTTTACGGTGTGCGTGGGTCAATCCCGACCCCGGGGAAAGATAATGTTAAGTATGGCGGTAATACTCCTTGTGTGATGATAGATTCGGATAATGAAGACAGCGCGTTGATACTCGATGCGGGAAGCGGGATACGTGAGCTTGGGTTAGAGCTTATGAAATCAGGGACAAAGCATAATCTTTATATACTAATCACGCATCCGCATTGGGACCATATACAAGGCATACCATTTTTTGTGCCGTTATACAGCCCAAAGCATATGGTAAAGTTTTACGGTGCGGACCAGCCGGAGAAAAGTTTTAAGGATATACTTGCGTTGCAGATGGACAGTGTATTTTTCCCAGTGCCGATCTCATATTTACAGGCAAAGATTGATATGGAATCGCTTATCCAGGGTGATTATGAAATTGGGGGGTATAAGGTAAAGACCGTATATCTTCTGCATCCGGGTACAACAATGGGGTATATCATCCAAAAAGGTGAAACCAGATTCGGGTATATTACTGATAACGAATTGGGGATTGACAAGAATTCGGATAATAAACTTATCGAGTATTGCGAAGGCATGGATTTGTTGATACATGACGCGCAGTTTACAGATGAAGAGTATCAAAATAAACGCGGGTGGGGGCATTCTAAGTATAAGGATGTGATAGACCTCGCGGTTAATGCAAAAGTTAAAAAGTTGTGTCTCTATCACTACGACCCGTTGCATAACGATAAATTTATGGATGACCTGCTGATTAAAGCAAAAGAGTATGCTGCCGGCAAGAGTATTGACATATTTTTACCGAAAGAAAATGAGTCGTTTAGTATATAGAAATAAAAAAACTGGGTAGTTGGAGATGAGGCAGGGATGGTAATTATGAAGAATAAGGTTGAGGCAGTGATTAACGAAATCAGGCCGAGGTTACAGGCTGACGGCGGGGATATTAAGCTAGTTGAAATAACAAAAGATGGTGTTGTGAAAGTACGCCTTACCGGTGCGTGCGGTTCGTGCCCAATGGCGCAGATGACGTTAAAAATGGGTGTTGAGGCGGTACTCAAAGAAAAAGTTCCTGAAGTAAAATCAGTTGAAGCAGTCTAGGATTATTTGTTGTTTTCTAGGATGAAACTTAATTTAGTTCAGCTTATTGTATTAATATTATTTACAGCGTTGCTGGTTACGGGTATAGTTTTGAAAGAACCAGGTGATGTATTTTATAAATCCACGCTGCTATGCCTTAGTTGTATCGGTATAGGGTAGTGATACCACAAAAGTATTTCCGTTCAGTTATACAATCCATCGCGTTTGTCATTCAAAACTTAAGTTTTGGGTTTATTAAAACCCATGGGATTTATCAGGGGCCGGTAAAACATTTATGTGGCCCGAGCCTTCATTGCTTATCCTGCCCGTCAGCAGTGATGAGTTGTCCCGTCGGAATGATACAGTTTTTTTTGGCAAATATACGTTATGGGTTAAAGAATAATGTTTATCAGTTCGGCGGGTATGTCGTAGGTTACCTCGGAATAATCGGGTTGGCAGTTGGGCGGATGCCGTGCGGATGGGTGTGCCCGTTTGGGTGGTTGCAGGATTTGATGGGTAATAATAAATTATTCAAGATACGGTTACCGGTATGGATGAGAGAAGTTAAGTACGGGGTGCTGCTTATAATGGTTGTGTTATTGCCGTTTATTGGACTGGACTTAAAAGGGTTTGAAGTTATTGGCACACCATGGTATTGTAAATACCTTTGTCCTGCTGGGACGTTGGAAGCTGGGATTCCACTGGCATTGATCAATCCTGATATAAGGTCAGCAACGGGTATGTTGTTTTTCTGGAAACTAGAAGTTTTAGTTGTAATATTATCATTGGTATTGTTTACAAACCGGTTTTTTTGCCGTGTACTATGCCCGCTGGGAGCGTTCTATGGTATTTTTAATCCAATAAGTTTGTACCAACAAAAAGTTGACTATGATAAATGTACGAAATGTAATGCGTGTTACCGCAAATGCCCGATGGGCTTAAAAATATATGAAACTCCTAAACACCATGATTGTTTACGTTGTCTTGAATGCAAGAACGTATGTAAGTTCGGTGCGGTAAGCTACGAATTTCTTGGGTACCGGTCATCTCATGAATATCCAGATAAAGTATCAAAGGCTGCTGCAAACCCACAATAAGTCGTTATTCACGGCACTGAGCGCTGTACTCACTAAAATTATAGTATTTGCTATAATGTATGTATATGAAAATACAAGATACAAAAGTTAAGGTTGCCGTCGCTATGTCCGGAGGAGTGGATTCGTCGGTTGCTGCATTATTGTTAAAACAAAAAGGGTATAAAGTAACAGGGATCACAATGAAGATATGGGATTGCGGGGAGGAACGTAGTGCAGCCGGGGCGGTACGCAGTAAGTTGTGTTGTTCACTCCGTGATATGGATGACGCGCGTGCCGTTGCTGCGAAACTTGATATCCCGCATTACGTAGTTGATATTAGGAAAGAGTTTGAACAAAGAGTGGTACGTTATTTTTGTGAAAACTACAGCA
>JBBAAG010000080.1 GCA_041658405.1 Elusimicrobiota bacterium | reverse complement strand
TAAACCTAAGAAAATAAATCCTATCTGGCTGATAGTTGAATACGCGATTATACGTTTGAGGTCAGTCTCAACAAAAGCCGCACCTGCAGCGACTAACGCGCTGAACCCCGCGATTAACGGCACAGCGGTAGTCCATATTTCGTCGATACTGTATGTAGCGAGGAATAACCGCGCATAAACGTATACGCCTATCTTAACCAGTACCGCTGCGTGCAGCAATGCAGTAACCGGTGACGGTGCAACACCCGCATCTGGCAGCCATGTATGAAACGGTAACGTTGCGGATTTTGAGAGTATACCAAACAGTATAAGCAATACCGCGAGGTTCGAGATCATGTAATTCTTGCCAGTATCACACACAGAATTGTAATCAAACGACCCGGTCTGCTGGTAAACAATGATGAACCCTAACAGCATTACTAACGCACCGAAAACGGTTACCAAAAACGACTTATTTGCGCGGTAAATATCACTTTTCCCGCGGTAAAACCCTATTAATCTCCAACTTGTGATACCGGTCAGTTCCCAGAAGATGTATAATAGTATGAGATTCGCTGCGAAGATTAACCCGATCATCGAACCCAGAAAAAGTACTACCATAAAATAGTACTCGTTTTGGTTATCATAATGGCTGATATAGTCAAATGAGTAAATCATGATAACAAAACTTATCAATGAAGACACTATCGCCATAAATATTGCTAACGGGTCCGCAACAAAGGTGAGGTTAAACCCTAACGGTAAGGAGTACATAAAACTTAACACTTCACCGCTGTACACCGAAGGTATGCACATCAAAGAAAACACGAGTGGTATCCCGATAAGTACCAGAGCTAACCAATTACGTGCAGCAGCGGAATATCTACCCACCAGCGGCAAGATAAACGCGCCAAGCACCGGCGTGAGTATCGCAAACAATAATGCCGTATCCGTAATCATACAGATTTTACCACGTAAACAACTTTCCTATCCCGCAACTAACATTGCCGCAGGACTATCTATACTTATACTTACCTTACTTCCCCGCTACCGTTGCGTCTACTTTCTGAGGTTCATCATCCTTTATAGCCATATCAGTAAACGATTTTACAACATAGAACAATGATACCCCAAAAAATATCAGGGCCAGGATCAGTTTTAGTGTTAAATCAAGTTCTATTGCCAATTCCAACGCAAGTAATCCAAATAACGTTGTGAACTTAATAATAGGATTCATCGCAACTGACGACGTATCTTTAAACGGATCACCAACAGTATCCCCGATAACTGACGCAGCATGTAATTCCGTCCCTTTTTGTTTGAGGTCAACTTCCACGATTTTCTTTGCATTATCCCACGCACCACCGGCATTCGCCATAAATATTGCCTGGTACAACCCAAAAAGCGCTATTGATATAAGGTATCCGATAAAGAAGAACGATTCAAAACATGCAAACGCAAGTGTGGTAAAGAATATCGCAAGAAATATGTTTAACATACCCTTCTGAGCGTACTGCGTACATATCTCCACAACTTTCTTACTATCTGAAACCGATGCGCGGTCTGACGCTTCGAGTTTAATATTAGCTTTAATAAACTCAACTGCGTGATACGCTCCGGTTGTCACCGCCAACATTGACGCTCCGGTAAACCAGTAAATAACCGCACCGCCTGCCATTAAACCAAACAAAAATGGCGGGTATAGCAAAGATAAATTAGCAATCCCTTCCGTCAACCCGTTCGTGAGTAACACTATTATTGAGAATATCATAGTCGTAGCGCCAACCACTGCCGTACCTATAAGCACGGGTTTGGCGGTAGCCTTAAACGTATTCCCGCACCCATCATTTTCTTCCAGGAAAGTTTTTGCTTTCTCAAACTTCGGTTCAAACCCAAAATTTTTCTTAATATCTTCACTAATATTCGGTATACTTTCGATTAATGACAGTTCATAAATTGACTGCGCATTATCCGCTACGGGACCGTAAGAATCCACTGCTATCGTCACAGGCCCCATCCCGAGGAACCCAAACGCCACTAACCCGAACGCAAACACTGACGGTGCAAGCATTAACGAATCAAACCCTAACATACTAACCATATACGCAATAATCATCAACCCAAGTATTGTTAAGCCCATCCAGTACGCACTGAAGTTACCGGTAGTCAATCCTGCAAGTATATTCAGTGACGCCCCGCCCTTACGTGAAGAATTCAATACATTCTTCACAAACGCAGATTTTGTTGAAATAAAGATCTTTACCCCTTCAGGAATAACCGCCCCGGCAATCGTACCGCAGGTAATTATTAATGACAACTTCCACCAAAGCGTAGGGTCATTATTAAGGTTGCTTATTAATAAGTATGATACAAGGAAAGTCAATGCGATTGATACAAGCGAGGTTATCCATACAAGACTCGTTAACGGCGCTTCAAAGTCCATTTTATCTACATTCTTGAACTGCGCTTTCGCGATTATATCATTAATCCCGTATGACGCAGCGCTTGCAATCAACATCATCACGCGCATAACGAATATCCATACCAATAACTGTACCTGAATAAACGGATCCTTTACAGCAATAAGGATAAACGATATTAACGCAACACCAGTAACACCATAAGTTTCAAACCCATCAGCCGTTGGGCCAACTGAATCCCCTGCGTTATCACCGGTACAATCCGCAATAACTCCAGGATTGCGTGCATCATCTTCTTTAATATTAAACACAATCTTCATAAGGTCAGACCCGATATCCGCGATTTTCGTGAATATCCCGCCAGCCATACGAAGTACTGACGCGCCTAACGACTCACCGATTGCAAACCCAATAAAACACGACCCTGCGTACTCTGCCGGGATGAACAGCAGGATAGATAGCATAACCAAAAGTTCAATACTGATTAACAACATCCCGATACTAATCCCCGCGCGGATCGGTATTTCGTAGACCGGGAACGGTTTACCCATAATACTTGCAAACGCAGACCGCGAGTTCGCTAAAGTATTGACTCTCATCCCGAACCACGCAACAGCGTAACTGCCAAGTATACCCACAAAACTGCAGATAACAATTATCGCGACCCGTCCCACATCGAGATGGCGCAGTACACCGAAGTATATCACCATTATCACTGCAATCAATACTTCTAATATAAGAATAAACTTCCCTTGTGTGATAAGGTATGTCTTACATGTTTCGTAGATAAGTTCAGAAATTTCGCTCATTGACTTATGTACCGGCAGATTACGTAACGTTTTATACTGCCAGAAACCAAACAGTAAGCCCAGAACGCATACTCCGATACCCCAGAGTAACAATGAATGCCCTGTCATTGAACCATAAGCAACCATATTTAAGTCAGGAAGAACAAGGTCAGTCTCACTGGCAAACGATACCGCTGCGGATAAGAACACCATACCTAATGAAATTAACAACTTTTTCATACCTTAACACCCACTCCTTTTCTGTTTACCCACCATTATTTACAACTGAAAGTATATATTTTACTCTTTCCAAAAAAATATTCAAGTATTTTCTTTGTATAATGTTTTTATATGATAAACAAACATTTTAGTATGATCTTAATTTCCCTTCTTTGTATCCAAATACACGTTTTACCAGTAGCAGGGGAAAGGTTTGATACACTAAGAAATACGCTTCACCCGATTGAGTCACCTTTTAAGGGACAAGTATATAATAAGGATACCTCCAGGTATTTATCGTACTATAACATCGACTTCCCGGCTGACAGCGGGCAATTCGTATTCGGCACGATGGACCTTGCAGGGTACAAACTGCCGGTACAGTTTTATATACCCAAGACCCCGCGGGCAATCGTTATTGTACTTCATGGGTACCAGAACCACGCAGGCACCATGAAAAACCTTATCACCCATCTTGTTACTCACAACTACGCTGTTGCGTGTTACGACCTTCCAGGGTATGGTTTAGCATCTGATGTACACATTAAAGGCGATTTTTTTGGGGAGTACCTCAAGTGCTACACCAGTTTTGTAAATAAATGCACCGAACTCTTCACCTACGACATTTATACTATTGGATTCAGTATGAGCGGCGGGGTGGTAGCAGAAGCGTTGATCACAACACCGGGGATAAATATAAAAAAAGCTGTATTAGCCGCACCGCTGGTACGTTCTCAACTATGGACACTCTCAAAGATGGGACACTTTTTCGCTAATCCATTCTTCAAAATAGTACCCCGTATATTCCGTAATGATAGTTCGGACCACGAGTTTCTCAGGTTTCAACGTTCCGACCCTTTAGAAACACGGGTGGTGCAAGCAGACTGGGTACGTTCATTATTTGAATACGAAAAACGTATGGTCTCATACCCTGAGACTGAAGTACAACCCAAAACACTTATCTTGCAGGGAACCTCTGACATTATTGTTGAATGGAAGTACAATCTCAAAATCTTAACCTCAAAGATTAAAGACGTAAAGGTTACCTTACTCCCCGGAGCGAACCACCAGCTTTTTAACGAAAGTGTTGAGTACCGCGAGAAAGCATTGGATGCAGTAACCACCTTTTTTGAGGAATAACAAACACTATCTTTAAAGATACACTATCTTTTATGTCCCGGCCTACACAATTTGTTATACACATTGACAGAGCTTAACCCCGCATTTTTGTCGTAAGACAGGCACATTATATGCAAATGCGTAGGCGACCTTGAGGGATACGCGTTCTTCCCTGTCCGCCCCATAGTACCAATCAATTTCCCCGGAAATATAACATCACCGGGTTTCACCTCAACTTTATCAAGATGCGCGTAGTACACAATCAACTGTTCACCTGGGAGAAAAGTGTACACATAGTTACCCCCGCGGATACCGCTGCTGGGTTGCCACCCGGTACTCACCGCAAGAACAATGCTGGTAGATACCGCGAGAACGTTTACCTGATGTCCAGTTTTATCGTCAATAGTATCCTGGTTTTTATCACGGATAAAAATGTCTACTGCCGGATGGCCGCCGTGCTTGTTACCATCATAAAAATTGTATCCTTTCGGCGCGTATCCAGTGTACCCGGGCTCGCCAATGTTTTTGATGCCGTATCCTTCAACAGGGAAGGTCCAGCGAGGCGAGACCGATTGAGTTGAGGTAATTACGGTAACTTCCAATCCATTCTCCGCACAATACTTGTTTAACTCAGGCAATAACTGTTTGACACACTGTTGTGCATCAACTCGGGATATTGTTCCGTCCCTCACTTGTTTCTCGACACGATCCCAGTCAGTGAAAGGTACTTCCGCAAACAAATTTGGGGTAGTTAGAGTTAAAAGAAGTATTAAAATATGAGTCCTGTAGAAAAACATTACATAATTTCCAATGCTTATGTTAATTACGCGTTTGAGAAAACATTTTTACAGATTTTCTAAAGTTGTGCACCAATCGTTGAAATGCTTACATTCCTTGCGAATATTGTCTAACCCTATCCTTTTTGTTATAAGCGGTCCATGTAAAGGTTTTTCGTATGAATGAAATATATTTTCTAGCCGTTTTGAAGGAGTAGTAGTTGGATTATCATTAATTTCCTCGGGCGAATGAAACTGTTGTTTTACTTTTTCAACATCCGCTACTTTTCTTACTTCGGTTAGTGCCTCTGCGGCCTCTTTGGGAGAAACAAATACCATAGCTTCAAACTCGTGCAATTGCAGGTACGGAAGAAACTTGTCATGATTAATATCATTCTTGAATAAAGCTTCAAGTGACATAACTCTTTCGAAACAATTAATTCCTTTAATTGATGCGCGGAACGGGACAAGTGATGAGAATCCGTAATAATCAATCATCGTTGTTACAACAATTGCATTAGTATCTTGAAGAAGGCGTAGAATATCGTTCTTCGTCTTTTGATAAGACACTATCCCCCCTTTAAAATCCGAACCTATTTTTACTCGTTTTGTTGTAGCAAGTACTGGTATACAATATAACCCTTTTTGGGAAAAACCGGGAATGAGGACATCATTAACAAACTTTTCTTCAGTTTGGCCTTCTACCAGAATTAACACTCTTTTCATAATTACGGCCTACCACCAATGATATTCTTCTCCCACAAATCTCCCAAACCATATTCTTCTAACCACAAATTGGTATCGTTCTGGCTTAACCGTTTAAACGTTGATTGCGATTCGTCTCTATCAACAACAATAATATTTTCAGGCTTGAATTGATTTACTAATGTTACTGATTGAGTTGATACAATCACCTGCGTTTTCGTTGACGCGCTTTTCAATAATCCTGCAAGTATTGTTATTGCAGACGGGTGAAGGCCCAGTTCCGGTTCATCAAGTAATACAACAGAGGGTAAATTGGGTTGTAATAGTAATGTCGCCAAACAGATAAAACGTAATGTTCCGTCTGAAAACGAATGCGCATTAAAGTATGCGTCCGAGCCTTTCTCTTTCCATTCTAACTGAATTTGTTGGTTATCGAACGGATTGTTACGTAAAATGAAATCGTCAAAAAACGGTGCAACCATCTGGATTGTATCTACGATATTGTTGTAATGCTTAGGATGTTTTTGTCTCAACAGAAATATGAAAGAAGCAATGTTAGACGCATCTGTTTTTAAAAAAACATTATCATTTACATTATTCAATTGTTTCATCTTTGAACTCGCGCTAGTATCATTGAAATGATACACTTTCAATCCGAGCAAGACATTTATTAGTTGTTTAACTCCGTTTCTTGATATTCCTTTTTCAATGTTTGTCTCTCTGTGTCCTTTACCCAATGATACACTTAACCGTGTTTTACGAATTGGACTTCGTAAAACCATATTTTCTTTTGAAAATATCAATAGGTTGTCTAAAGTAGGGGTACATACTATTTCGTAATCAATTTCTTTTAGCGACACTGTTACCAACAACTCATTTGTCGTTTTTCGGCCAAAATACAATAATGAATCCGCTCCACCTGACCTACCAATATGAACTTGAAAATTACGCTTAGCTAACTGGTATAGTAAACTGAATAAAGACATCAAATTGGATTTCCCGACACCATTCGCTCCGATGAGTACATTCAACGAATCCAGCTTTAAGTTCAGTTTTTTTATAGACTTAAACCCTTGTACTTCTAAACGATTGAGCATTTGTTCTTCTCTCCTCTGTCCTAATAATATTTTAGTGCTGTTGCGTACCATGTTTGATATGGTATTCAATATTGTTGTTTCCACAGAAATCTATCACTGTATCTGCCAAGTTATTATAATAATCTTTAACCAAGCTATACTCCGACGATTTAGCATTGTAATTAAGCCGGCCAAATATGATCTTGTCGACGAATGACACTGCGGTTAGTATTTCCATTAAATCTTGTACTGCAATGTTTGGTGTGGGATAAGGCTCCATACTCACCCATGTTTTGAAGCCTTTATCATGCAAGTGTCTTAGTGACTGGATTCTATCCGCGAATTTCGAGGTATTGGGTTCAAACTGTTTTCTAAACTTTTCGTTCAATGAGACCAACGTTATACCATATTCATTATTTGTACTGTACCCATTCCGTTTTGCAAGTTCTTTTGGGTAAGTACCTTTTGTTAAAGTTGTACACCGGATTCCGTTTAGGTTCAACAAATCGATAATTTCTAAACTAAGTTCTTGTATTTCGTCTTGTTGGTACATAAATGGGTCAGTAGAAAAACAGAGGTGGACATATTTTATTTTGTCTTTATATTTAGGTATTTCTTTATTCAATAATTGTATGGCGTTTGAAACAATCTTGGGTTTACACCAGTCTTCGTACGTTTTTACCACACCACACCGTTTTTTCATCATAAAAGCATAACAGGGATATTTGCATCCATGCGAACAACCTTCTACGTGGTTCAAACAATAATCGGCGTATTCTACACCGCTGTGATACAGTAATGATTTTCGTGTAATTGCTTGCATTAAAAAAGACTCCTATTTCCATATAAATCTTTCTTGATTACACTATTCCATAATTTCTGAGCCAATTTGTGTTTCGCGATTAAGATTAATGTATACATATTCACTTCTTTAGTATTTCTAACCGGGATTGAAGAAAGGCTAAGATCAATTTGTCCGTAAGGGTCAATTATCCCTAACCCTTCTTTTGGATATCCGATACCTAAAAGCTGCTCTTTGAAAATATCTATTAACGTTTTGTATATATTTGATTTTGAGTTTTGAACATTTTTTATCACATTACGCCATTTATTTGTACCTAAAAATTGATCCAAGATTGTGTCTTCCTGTTTTAACCAATTAGGAATATTTCTTTTCATTGCACCTATAGGAAAATGGATCAGCATATCCATTCTTTTTAGTTTTGCTAATTCTTTTAAGGTATCAAATTTCAATCCATCAGGACCAAACGGGTCTATATACGCGAAATGATACCTATACGGTTTCGTTAATAATTCTTTCAATAAATCCTTGACTAATAAATTTGAATCCCCTAATCTTAAAAAACAGTTTTTCGACAATTGTGTCCTTTTTCTTAAAGCGCTAAGATTCTCTTCCGAAATATCCAATAAATAATATTCATTAAAAGGGACTTCTAGTGATAATGCTCTCAAACACCCACCATCAATTTCTTTCTTGTCATCTTTAATAATACATTTCCCTGGACCAGAAAATAAATCAATGAATATAGCATTGCCTTCTTTAAAGAATTTTCTTCTTGCTTCTTGAGATGCATTTAAATACCTGGTCAAATAATCGTATTTTTCTTCAGCCCATGGACCGACACATTGAACAGTCAAACCATCCTCGCCCAAAATCGTATAGTTGTCATCCTTATCCTTACAATTGTCATGTTCACAATTTTTCATTGTCATTTATACCCCATTCCCGCATTTCCCATCAATCATATCTTCCACTTTTTGTTTGGCTTGTGTTAACAATTGTTTTGATTTCTCCCGAGCCGTAAAGGATTCAAGGCAAAGCTGTTCAATTTTATCCTGCACTTTTCCCGGTAAAATCGGAATTACTGTATTTCTCACTTGTTCGGGTTTCCAGTGGTTTATGATTGACCCGCCAGCATCGCGTTGTATCTGCATCTGCCCTATCATTGAATTAAGAAACGAACAAAGATATTCCTTCCTGATTTTTGATGATAATTGAAGACGTAAAATACCACTTGAAACTATACATTCAATATCGTTTTTTAAATGGTATGTGATACCCGGGGTGGCGTCTTTTGATAATAATATTTCACCTTTTCTGGGTTGATAATCCTCTTTCAGTTCTTTGTAGGTGGCCTCTGATAAGTACTGCTGATTATCGTTATTGATTTCATGTTTTGTTAGATTGCTTACTCGAATAAAAGGTTTTCCTTTTTCGCAATATTCAGCCCCGCCCGGTTCTATCCCTTTAACTAATTTACATAGTTGTCCTAATGTTTGACATGGATATTTTTTTAGGGCCTTTATTAATTGCTCATATTGAGGTTGATAATATTCGGCATCAATGCGGTTTACTGTTATTGTGTCGCCTGAATTTACTTCACAACAAATATCATTATCAAAATTTATCTTTGACAATCCCAACTGTTCCAAAAGCAAAGTTTCTGCTTGGAAATAGAGTCCTTTTGATTTTTCTATTAGAACAGTTGCTTTTTTAACAATTTCCTGTATATCTTTCTGAAATCCATTACTGAGGTTCGGTACTAATAAATACTTTAATTCCGAATACAATAACCCTGGGCGGGTCATCCCTGTGATTTTTCTATCATTCTGATATTTCCCATATTTACAGTTCAGGAAAGTTGATAAGAATTCAGGAAGCAACCTGTTTTGATTAGTCCGTATCAGTACTGAATGCTGATTTATATTTGCAGGCTCATTATAAGGATAAACACAGGATTTTCCATAAGATACTCCGGTTATAGTAAGTAAAACATCTTGCTGTTTTATTTGAGACCTCTTCAGCAATCTTTCATGAATTTCATTATCTATATAAACCACATCGGATAAATCCAGATAATTGGGCATAACATTTTGCACTCTTAGAAATGGCACTCCTTTATCTTTATAATTTGCGCCTAATGGAGTTGCTCCTCCTGAAATTGACTTGTCCTTTTCCAATAGAGTTTTCAAATATGAATATCCAAAAGCAAGTTGTTTTATTGCCTTCTCTTTTCTTAAATATTCCGGTTGATAATACTCCGCATCAATACGGGTAGCGCCTTCCAACTCAGAACTATTGATTATTGATATGTTATCAGCAACAATTTCCGGCATGCTTATTTCTCACCATACTCTTTAACTTTGATATCTCGACTAGTCACCATTTTAATCGGCATTACATACCTATACACATACTTATCTTCCCAGAATTTAAACTTCTGTTTCTTCGCAAACTCAATAAACTTCTCTGTAATAAAGTCTAAGTCGTGATCTAATACTAAATGCCCGTGTTCGTCAAGCATTGGTTCACCAATATCGTTCTTTTTGTACACATACTCCCCGGAATTATCTTTCCCCGACTTCTGCGAAGTTGCCATAAAAATAGGATACGACAACTCCTTCGCGCTTTTATCCTGTAACCAGTACTGATGAAATTCTTCCAGATCCTTCTCGTCATTTAGTACTATTCCCAACCGTCCAGTAAGTGTTTTAAGATTAAGCGTATATCCCTTTTCGTTCAGGCTTTTCTGATAAGCTTTAAGTTTTTTGCTTAACTCTTTCTTACCCTCTTTACTTAAACTCTTTATCTCGTTTTGTAATGATTCAATTTCTTCTTCTAAGTTATTGATATCATCCTGCAATTCCTCTGCGGTAACAATTTTCGGAACCCCGTCATTATTCTCATCATCTTCATTCACTTCCTGACTTTCTTCTTCATAATTACCGTAGTAATTGTTTAAGAAAGCTATCAAATCTTCTGGCAGTTTTTCAGGGTCAAGCTTTTCAGTATTTGCCAATTCTTTAATTTCAGACAAAAAAAACTGCCACTTTTTCTCGTACTTATTTTGAACAGCTAAAATTCTATTAAGTTCTTCCTCGGTATATTTCTGTAGGAACAACACGCTCGTTTTCGTTCCAGTATGCGGCTTAAAAGTGTTTCCATGCAAACCAACTACAGCAAGTATCCGCGCTTTCCGCATGATGAACTTGCGGATATACTCGTCATTCGTATTATTTAACCGACCCTGCGGTAAAACAATCGCCATTCTCCCACCAGGTTTTAAAAAGTTAAGGTTACGTTCAATAAAAAGGATATCCCGCCCCATTTTGGGTACAGTTTTACCCTTTCTTTCGGCTAACAAATAATTTTTCAGGATTTGTTTTTCTTTAATATTCCCCGCAAACGGCGGATTTGTGAGAAGAACGTCGAAATCGAAATATTTATAATTCCGTTGGTTATCCTCATCTTTTTCTCTTATATCCGGGAAACGCGTCAGCATAGGACGAAACGCCGATTTCCCTTCTTCATCCCATGACGAAGAATCCAGCGAGTTTAGTTTATATACATTACTCTTACCATCGCCAGCTATAAGGTTCAACGCTTTGGCAATTTTTACCGCGCGAGCATCAAAATCAATACCGTATACCATCTCGGAAGCGTACTCCGCTTGCTCGCGGGTCGGTCCATCTACCTTAAACTTGTCACCCCAAACCCAAAATATTGTATGTACCGTAAACCCGCAAGAACCTGCGGCGGTATCAATAACTTTTTCAATTTCATGTGGATTTAACATCTTTACTGCCATATCAATCACGTGCCGGGGAGTAAAATACTGCCCTTTCGCGCCTTTTGACACTTGTGTAACAAGATACTCAAAAGCTTCGTCAATCACTTGTAGATTGGAATTAAACAGTTTTATATCCTGCAAGAACGAAACACACGTTTTTAAATGGTTCGGAGTCAACTCTATCTTATCCATGGGACTAAACACGCCAGTCCACTTATTTTGCGCTTCTTTAAAAAGGGTATTAATTTTATCATACAATTCTGTCGGAGATTCGCCATAAATCCTGAAAAGTATCCTGTTATTCCGATTTCTAACACTTTTCGCTGCCCATTCGTCATAAAGTTTTGCGTACACTAGTTTGAACACTTCTTCAAACGCGTCAACCCCGGCGTTTGCTAATACTAAATCTTCAAGATCAAGAATAATACTTTTCAATGATAGCTTTTCTTTAACCAACTTATTTTCTTGAGTAAGCTTTTCTATAGTCCACAATTCTTTGATAACGTCTTGCAAAGACTGATCTACCGTAGGAATTGCCGATATATTAGTAAAAACATTTGGTTCTTCACGATGAAGAATAACTATTTCAGAACCGTTTGACCAAACTCCTATTGGCGAACCTTCTGCGTTGCAGTACGATTTCAGTTGTTCTATCCCGTCTTTACGGTTTGGCTTTTTAACTTCAATAATGATGTAAGGATGTTGAAGATCTTTATGTAATACGATAATATCGGCACGTTTATCGAAAACCCCGGAACCAAACCAAACGTCTTGTTCAATTTTGATACGTTCCTTTGGATACCCATAATCTTCCGTTAGTTGTTTGACGAACAATTGACGGACAATTTCTTCAGGTTTTGCCGGACGTTCTTTGTCAGAACCCAAACATTTTAGGTAAGGTTTCTCGTTTTTATCATAAACATTAAGCGATGTAATCTTGTTTTTCTCAAACAGCCTTAACCCGTGTTTAGTTTCCGTATTTTTGAAAATAATATCAATCTTTTTTTGTTCTTTTTCCATTAATAAATCCTTTTGTCAATTGATTTAACAAGATTATACTAAAAACAACACTACAAAACTTAATGTCATCTTTTTTATAGTTGTTAGACTTTAACTATTTCTCTGCGAGGCGTGCATTAATATTTTTTGCAGCATCCGTGAGCCCGGCTTTCACGCCTTTTTTCCCTACCCATATAAGATCAAGCTCATCCTGCCAAAAATGACTAAGCTCCTGCCATTGCGGTAAGTTCGGAGGTTGAATTGCATACTCCAACGCGCCGGTAAGAACTTTACGGTTATACCCGGTATCTATAGATTCAAAATACTGCGCTACTGTCATTAAGGACGGTTGTTTCTCAAGCTTATCCGCCATAATCTTCTGTGCTTCCGCGCTTAAGAGATATTTATAGAATAACCACGCTTCCTCAGGATACTTTGTGGTTGAAGAAATTGCGTAATTCTCAGTCCCAAGAATCGTTGCCTTACGTTTATTCATGGGTAACGGCGCGATGTCCCACTTAAAACTCTTTATAGGTTTAAGGTTTTGGATATCCCACGCTCCCGAGATCAGCATCCCAACTTTCCCGATAGTAAACATCTCAACATTGTTCTTATACTCATTTGGCAGTGTTTGCGGAGTAACCTTATACTTCTTCTGGAGGTCAACCAAAAACTGTAATGCTTCAATCCCCGCAGGGGAATCCACAACACTTTTTTTGAGATCCGGCGTAAACAACTCGCCGTTATTCTGCCAAATCCAGGGATAGACACGTGAACCCCAGAAGTCAATCATACACCCGTACTGGTCAACTGTTTTATCACCGTTAGCATCTATAGTAAGTTTTTTT
>JBBAAG010000079.1 GCA_041658405.1 Elusimicrobiota bacterium | reverse complement strand
AAGCAATGGACAAAAGTATTTGGTACCACAGATGATGACACATCTTCCGCGCTAACATTAGACTCCTCGGGAAATGTGTACCTCAACTGCACAGCCTCAAAATCGTATGACAGCCAGCCGTTCTCCGGTATAACCGACCTATTACTACTAAAATTCAACTCCTCGGGTACAAAACAATGGGCACGAATGGTAGGTTCCGCGGATACCGAAATATCAGGAGGCATCACCACTGATTCCGCGGGTAACGTTTATGCTTCCGGCACCACAGGCATTCCGCCGGAAGCGCCGATTGACGGCGAACCTGCGCAAAAACTTGCGAGCTCAAAACAACGCGCCGCAATGACATACTCTGTTTACGGCACAACCCCCGGGATTGACGGTAATCTTGGCTCCGGCGCACTTGACATTTTCTTCAGTAAATTTGACTCCGCCGGGACAAAACAGTGGACTAAACAATTTGGCACCTCAGAAAATGACAACGCAGACGATATCGCAGTGGATACCGGCAATAACATTTATCTTTCCGGCGGTACCGGCGGCGCACTGGACGGTAATATCAACACCGGCCTTACTGACGTGATTATCACAAAATACGGATACGTGTATTACTATATTAAAGGCTATGTACGTGACAACACAAGTACCGGCATCAGCGGCGTTACCTTAACCTTATCCGGGACAGGTACAGGTTCGTACTCCACAGACTCCACGGGCTACTACGAATTTCTTAACTTACCCTCGGGAAGTTATGGCATTACCGCCACAAAAACTGACTACGGGTTTAATCCGTCCTCAAAAACATTCACAGCGTTATCCTCAAACCAGGAAAACCAAAACTTTACCGGTACATACACCCCTACGGTATTCTCAATCAAAGGATATATACGTAATACAGGCGGTACCGCAATCCCGGGGTTATCAGTAACCTTAAGCGGTGACGCAAACAAAACTGCCATAACTACGGCTACGGGCTACTACGAATTCACTAATCTTAACACCGGCAATTATTTACTAAAACCAACCGGCACAAACTGGACATTCTCGCCGGTAAGTAAAACCTTTCTTAGCCTATCCGCAAACCAGGAAACCCAAAACTTTACCGGCACATGCTACGGCTACTTTACCGGGAAAACAAGCTCTACGCTTAACGGCACAAACCTTATTGGCGTTATGGTGGAAACACAGATATCAGGGATAACAATTAATTCAACACTTACCGACACATCCGGGAATTACGTTTTACGGGTACCCACAGGAACCTATGACCTCAAAGCTTCTTCTACGGGCTACACAACCTCAACCCGTGCAAGTATGACAACGCTGTATAACTCAACCACAACAGTAAACTTTGGGCTCACAAAAACATTGTTTTATATTAAAGGCTATGCCCGTGACAACACCGCTACGGGAATTACGGGCGTTACGGTAAACCTTACCGGCACTTCGACAGGAAGTTATACCACTACGGGTACAGGGTACTACGAATTTTTGAACATCCCCAGTGGCAACTACGCGGTTACCGCCGGGAAAACAGGCTACACCTTTTCTCCGTCAAATAAAAGTTACACCAACCTCTCCGCAAGCCAGGACACCCAAAACTTTACCGGCACAATTGCCGGGATAACTTATTATATCCGCGGATACACTAGAACATCAGGTAGTACCGCAATTTCCGGGGTAACAATAAACTTAACCGGATCGAATACCGGAAGTACAATCACCGATAATTCAGGATACTACGAATTCCCGGCACTCACCGCGGGTAATTATGCGGTGATACCATTAAAAACGGACTACAACTTTTCCCCGTCATCAAAAACATACTCCTCAATTACCGCGAATCAGGACACCCAAAACTATATTGGTACGTACAACCCGGTAACTTATAATATCAACGGTTATGTGAGGACAGTAAGCAGTACCGGAGTTACGGGTATAACTTTGCGTTTAACCCCCAGCACATGGACTTATACGACAACCAGTACGGGCTACTACCAATTTACGGGCATAATTTCAGGTATGAACTACACACTCACCCCCGACGGGATATTATGGGAATTTGACCCGGCAAACAAAACGTATAACCCGTTAACCGCAAACCAGGCAAACCAAAACTTTACCGCAGTAAATACTACGATCACACAAACAGGTTATTATATCAAAGGATACATCCGCGACAGCGCTACAAGTACCGGTATATCTTCAGTAACTATACGCCTTACCGACAGTTCTACAGGCACATACACAACTTCTGATACCGGGTACTACGAATTTTTGGGGCTTACCTCCGGGAATTATACGTTAACCCCGGGAAAACAATCCTACTCATTTTCTCCGGGTAAAAAAACGTATACCGCGCTTACGGGCAACCAAGAAAACCAAACCTTTACGGGTACGTACAGTACAATTATTTACCGCATAACAGGATATGTCCGCACAAGTAATAACACAGCGGTTACGGGTGTCACACTAACACTTACGGGCTCAAACTCCGGCACTGCGAGTACTGATAATACAGGCTATTATGAGTTCACAAATCTCTTACCTGGAAATTATTATGTAATACTAACCAAACCCTCATACTTTTTTACACCGTCAAACAGGGCATACACCCCGCTTGAGGGTAATAGTGACACCCAAAACTATACCGCCACATACAGCACAGTTACCTACACAATAAAAGGTTATGTCCTGGATGGCCAAAGCGCTGCAGTTGACAGTGCAGTAGTTACCCTTACCGGCACGGTCAACGGTACCTATACCACCAACTCAGAAGGATACTATGAATTCAGAACCTTACCCCCCGGGAATTACGATGTTACTGCAGTAAAACAAGGATACGATATAACACCCTCCACCCGCAGTTACGCACCATTATCCGCGAACCAGGTAAACCAATATTTTATCGCAGCAGTTACACCGGACAGCGCACCGGAAATAACGATGCTTAACCCCACCCCGGGACAAATAATCTGGGGTACCACAAAAATCACGGTATCCGTTACTGACGATAAAGGCATTGCGCAAGTGCTCTTTTATGGCGCAAAAAAGTTATTAACGATTATTAACACACCGCCGTGGGAGTGTTACTGGGATACCACTAAAACTAAAGACGGTAATTCCACAGTGGAAGCCATAGTATACGATACCGTTAACCATACCGCGAATAAGCGTATCGTAGTTAATATCAACAACGCAGCGTATAACGACACGCTAGCCACTGACGGCGAGGTAAAGATAAAAAATAATTTTGTAACTTCCTCCGCGCCGTTGATGACAGTACTTTACAACCCGCGTGAAAGCGATGTAGTAACAGAAATTTATGACTTCACCGGGCGCAGGATAAAGTTAATATACAACGGCAAAAATACCGGGGATACCATGGAATTCCAGTGGGATGCCACGGATGATAACGGCACAAAAGTTAATTCCGGCACATACGTAATAGTAATCACCGACGGTACGGCAGTCATTACACGGAAAGTAGTAGTCTTACGATGATGAAGAGGTTTATCTCACTACTTTTAGCAACACTTATCCTCCTATCATACACTCCGCTAGCCCTATACGCAGAACTAAATGCCTTAACCTCGATGATTAACGCGCAAACATACTCCCTTGGATCCGCAGGTACCGCCCTTTTTTCAGGGATCCCAAACATTTTTACGAACCCCGCGGGGATACGGCGTAACGACAAAACAGTAAGCGCGTTATGCGTTACACACCATATTGCAATGTTTAACTCAAAATATGATGCTGTAAGTTACGTTTTTAAACTCTCCGGAAAAAGCGTTGCAGGAACAACTGCGGGCATAACCGCCTTACTTTTTGATACCGGTACGGAAAGTATCACAGGGTTTGGGACAGTAGTAGCGCAGAAAGATACCGCCGTAGTAGCGAGTATAGCGCATAACCCCGGGGGTAAACTTACATTCGGGCTAAACCTAAAATACGTTATGAGCACGTTAGTAGAGAAGTATGACTCACAAATACTCACGGTCGATACCGGCGCGATTTTCCGGTTAAACCCAAGCACACGGATAGGCGCTACCCTGCAGAACTACTCGCAGTTACTCAAACCATACCAGTTACCGGGAGAAACGCTTGTACCGTTAACTCTCCGTGCGGGGATATCAAAACTAAGTAAAGACGAACGGTTTATAATAACCGCCGATGCGGTAAGTGTTAACAATACAATAACCTACTCCGCAGGCAGCGAGTACGCATTAACCCGGGTGATAACCCTTAGAGCGGGATACAATACCGCAGTTGGAACGTACACGTTAGGCGGTGGAATAAAAATCTCAAACTTCCGCCTAGACTACGCGTACTCACCGGTAAAAACCTTTGGGAATAACCACCTCGCATCATTGACAATCGAGTTTTATTAACCGGTAATAACTCACTTTTTTTCATACACACGGCTTTGGACAAACCTCGCAGCATCGATAAAAGTATTCAATACTTCAATACATCTTACGGTTGAAACCCCTGTTTTCCGTGGACGATGAGTAACCGGAAATTCATGAACAACACAACCCCGGGAGTGTAATCTTATAAGGAGTTCAGCATTAACAAAAAACCTGCGGGAAATAAGTTTATCCGGGATACACACACCTTTTTTGTATAGTTTAACAGCGCAGTTAATATCCCGTACTTTTAAACCAAATACTATACGGATTAACCAGTTGAATATCCTGGAACACAAGTTTCGGAGTATACCGTATTGTTTATTAACGCGATACCCGAGATAAGCATCAACTTCCGGTGATACCGGCAATATTTTCAGGAGGTCAGAATACACAAACTGCCCGTCAGTATCCGTGAAAAGCACATACTCATACTTCGCTGAATGTACCCCAGCGCAAAAACACCGCCCGTATCCCTGGTTACTTAAAAAACTAATAGTTTTGAGTAAAGAATATTTTTTCTGTAGCTCCGCAAGAACTGAGGCGGTATTATCAGAAGAACCGTCATTCACAACAATAATTTCGTACTCACGCACAGCTGAACATAATGTTGCGTTTAGTTCACTTACAACAAACGCCAAATTTTCTGCCTCGTTAAATGCAGGCAGTACAGCGGTTATTCCATGCATCCACTATTTTTTTATTACTAACTACTTTCCCTTCTTAGCAGGCTGCTGCTGCTGTTTTTGCTGTTGCTGCTGTCTCAACGCGTTCTGGGTTTTCATAAACTCATCAAACTTTTGTTTCTGCAGAGCTTGATTTTTTTTATCACCCATCAAACCGTAGATAGCAGAAAGTTCCTTAAACGAATACGGCGGCTTAAACGCTTTTTCAACATAGGGAATAGCTTTTTTATAATCCTTATTATTCTTGTGAATATACGCGCATACGCGGTACATATATATTACCGTCGTTGATGTAGGATTCTTGACAATAAACTTTTCCGCTAACCCCAGCGCTTTAACATTTTCTTTCAAGCCTAAATTACAACTAATTATTGATGACTCAATTTCTTCAACATTCTTACCCGGATAATTTAGGATCCCTGCTTTCTCGAATAATCCAATAGCGTCCTTATAATTCTCCCGTTCCA
Source organism: Elusimicrobiota bacterium (assembly GCA_041658405.1). Classification (NCBI taxonomy): domain Bacteria; kingdom Pseudomonadati; phylum Elusimicrobiota; species Elusimicrobiota bacterium. Next base: position 8,210 of record JBBAAG010000079.1, on the reverse strand, counting down.
TATACCCTTTACCTAGAAGACACAAAACCTCGCCATCCTCGGGTGTTTGTTTTACCAACTCCTTAAGCGCACTAAAAGTTTTCTTACCGTCAACAATTTTATTAAGTTCCCGGATAAACACTTCCGCCGGGAGGTATCCTACTATACGGTCAATCTCAACACCCTTACTGTCGATAAACATGATTGTAGGGAACCCTTGGATATTATGTGCAGCACAAAACTTTTTCCCATCCGGAGTTTCGCCATCAACTTTTACGGAATAAAACTTATCTTTACACAAGGCCGCAACATTTTTATCGTTATACGTGGTTTCATCAAGACGCGTACACCACCCGCACCAGTCAGTATAAACGTCTACCATTACAGGCTTATTAATTTTCTGCGTTTTATTCATTGCGGACTTATAGGACATAAATTTCACGAGAGTAGGCACAACTTTTTTCTTTACCTTCTTTTGTTTAAACGTATTTGATACCCATGATGGAACAAACGACCGTGAGATTATCATATCCGTTACCGTATAACTAATACAAACAACAAGTACTGCTGCTACACTGACTACCAGTGACCGCGTGTACTTCTGCATGTTTACCCTCCATTAAAAAAGATAATTATTTGATAATAATCATACTTATTTTATTAAAAGTAAACAAGCAGTTATTAAGTATCCCGCAAGGACGGTATTCGCTCAATAATCGTTTTGCAGACAAAACGATTGAAATCGCTCATACTCGTCCTTGCGGGACACACAAAGATAATGGAAGCCGCTCACTCTCACTCTTGCGAAATACTAAATAGGTTTTAAAAAGAGTGGGGGTCAGTATCCCCCGTACTTTTTAGCAGTATCGTACATTGCCACAACATTTTCAGTTGGCGAATTATCCTGTAACTGATGTGTTGGCGCAAAACAGTACCCACCCCCGGGCATCATTACTTCAAGAGTTTTACGGCAGTACCGGACAACCTCATCAACAGTACCCGTTGCGACAGGCCCTGCGGTGGAGATACACCCGTGGAACGCTAACTTACCGCCAAAACTTTTCTTGAGGTACTCCGGTGCCATATCCTTAGCTTCCGGTTGAAGGGTATCCACAACCTTGATACCGATCTCAATAAAATCGTTGTATGCCCAGCTACTTGACCCGCAGGAATGTATCATCACAGGGATACCAAACGTATTTGCGAGGTCAACAAACTTTTTGTGTAACGGGCGTATATGTTTAAGATAAAGTTCACGGCTGATTATCTGCGCGTTCTGGCTGCCAAGATCCTCACCGATCCACAGAAAATCAATCCCGCCATTTGCAGCTACTAACGTCCTGCGTATGATTTCAAGTTGTACATCCACTCTTCTCTGTGCTAGCAATAACCCCGCAGGATCGTTGGTAATAAGATCAACCAGTGTTTGTTCAGTCCCGCGGATCATACCATTAGCGTTAATAATATCCCCAAACCCTGCACTACCGGTAAACACTGCGTATTGCCCATACCGCTGTTTTGCGTTCTCCTCAATTTTTGAATAATCAAAATCATCAGGGGACGGCATCCTCCACTCGGCAATAGTATGCTCATCCGCGTCTTTTAGAGGAAAATCACAGAAGTCCCAGTACCCGCCGGTAGTATGTTCCACCCAGCGGCGGTGTATACCCCAGTTATCAACCTTCACCCCGCGTGCGGGAATATCCTCATACAATTTAGCCCCGCGATAAGGCGCGTTGATCCCACGGAAATCAACCCCCAGCGCTATGCGCAACCCTTCAACGTCATTAGGTTTTAACCCATAGAACTGTTTTAACCGCGCATCAATCCCCGGATTTGAAAAATAATTCACGGGTACGCGGTCCGGCACTTTTGACGCAAATGTTGTTAAAACACGCTGTTTTGAGTTCATAACTTTAAAATAATCCTTTGATAAATATTATAGTTTCATTATAAACGCTAGTTTGAAAAAAGGCGGTTGGTGATTAACCGTCGATGTAACAGCTGCTGTGTCGAGAGTAAGGTTCTGTATAGCTGTATCTGAAGCCGCAGGTGTATTTCCCGAATACCCAACCCGTTGAGTACTACTGTTTGACACGTACATATCGGCAGCAGAATTACTATACGACACTCTCCGTCCTCCGTTTGGCGAGATGTACGATACATCACCGGTCTGCGGCCCAAAAAATACTTCAGTATTCAGCAATGAATGAGAATGCGTAAGATTACCGCCTGCAGAGTTTTGCCCCGCAGAAGTTGTGGATACCATAACAAACTTTTCGCTTAAATTTGGTGTACTATTATTACCATTACACAACGCCCAGCCTGATAAAACGCCAGTACCTAACCCGCTAGCATCAAAATTCCATACACCTGAATACATAATAATTCCTCCGCGAGGAACTGTTGGGTTGTACACTGAATTAACCGTCATAACACCGGTAAACGAAGACACGCCAACAACCTGCAAAACCGTACCGGAACCTTGGATAATCACTGGCCCATTGACTGTACCCCCGCCAGTTGACAAAAACATATCGTACGTACGGCCGCTTAGTTTATTACTATTCTCTGCGGCGATTGCGTAGGGCGAAGACACAAGTTTTTGCCGTGGCTGAAGAATATCATTTTCAACCTTAATTTCCAGCCATAAATCACCTGCAGACAAGATTTCCGGCGTAACCGTTACTGAACTTCCTATAACTACGTTTATCATCCCGTTAACCATTGAAATACTATTTTGTGTTTCAGCCCATTTCGCTGTTCCACCGGTATTTGTGTCATATAAACCAAATGATATTGTATACATACCTGTCAGCGGCTGCCCCGCACTATCGGTCAACCTTCCCTGAAAATTTATTTGCAGAGGAACCGCCTCGGCAGGTGTGCTAATCACAGCTACCAATATAGCTAATATGAACAACTCAGTTATTTTCATAAACCATTCTTTCCTTTTTTTAGTATAAACATATAATTCACTAATGTCAATACTGCAAAATAACCTGCTGATTTGACCCATCCAATATTTATTGTTACCTTCGAATTAATTATGCGCAGCCCTGGATTTATTTTTTAAGGTAAAGTGGGATAATTTATGAAGTTATTTTGCATTTGCCCGCTGATAAGTACGTACCGTATTTTTGACTGGTTAAGTGTGTGGAAAAAGTTTGGTATCATGTATTCCGCGGATATTTATCAACCTGTTACGCAAGACCCATGAACGGCGTAAACGTTCCCGCGGGGTCAACTGTTGCCAAACACTGCGTTGATGGGTTAGTAAATATCTATCTTCAGCATCATAACTTGTATTAGTAGAATATTTTTTTATAACAACCATATTCCTCCAGGTACGTATAACATTATACCAGTAATTCTTTTTAATATCAAATCACTATGTTGCGTGTTTTGTAAATATTCCCCCCTTTATCCAACCAGAAAAAACGTTAGAAACCAAGTTATAGACACACCTCTCAATTCATTTTTCAATCATTTCAAACAGTGTCTTAATGTACATATAATATATTATAGTGGATCAAAGCACCGGGTTAATTCACATACACGCTTGGGTTAACACATAACATTGATAAATTATTGTTAAACACAAGCTTGACACAACATCTGCGTTTATATACACTTTGTGTATGAAATAGCAGACATTATGATACAATATCAGAGGGAAGATGAAAAATGTATAATTATGTGTTAGATTATATTGAGAACCTCCAATCCAAAGGCAGGTATTCCTTTGCATTGCATGAAATAATAGATAAGTTCAATAAGAAACATTCCGCAATAAGAATGGCATTGTTCCGATTGGCTAAAAGAAAAAAAGTCATTTCTGTAATCAATGGTTTTTACGTAATAATACCTCCGGAATATTCAACTAATGGCATATTGTCGCCATACCTTTTTATTGATGATTTAATGGGCTATTTAAAAAGAAGGTATTATCTTGGGTTACTTACCGCTGCAGTGTTCCACGGTTCTTCACACCAACAACCCCAGGAGTTATATGTTGTTACTTCAAAACCGTCCATGAGAATGATTAACGTAAATAATTTAAAGATTAATTTTATTAGCAAAAACAGTGGCAATATAAAAGGGTTAGAAGAACGAAAGACAGATAGCGGGTACATTAAAATATCAGGTCCGGTACTTACAGCCGTAGACTTGCTTCAATTAAATAAATATGTTGGCGGATTGAATAGGGTTGTTGAAATTATTGGCGATATGACATCTAAATTTGATAAACATGAAATTACTAAATTAGGGCCGGGAGATGTACCGCTGTCAGTTGTTCAGCGGTTGGGATATATACTGGAAACTATTTTACGAAAAAAAACTGTGGCAGATTTAGTATGGAAAGCGTATGGGAAAAGAATCAACCGGAGTATTGCATTGAATCCAATGAATAAATCAGCTGAATTTAAACGCAATAACCGCTGGAAAATAATTGTAAATGAAAGTTTGGAATCCGAGAAATGATACCACGAGCTGATATATACTCCTGGCGGGAAACCGCACCCTGGAAAACTAACGAACAAGTGGAACAGGACTTGGTAATAAGCAGGTTTTTGGTTGAAATATTTAATGACGATATGTTACGCAATAACCTTGCTTTCAGGGGAGGGACAGCGTTACACAAGCTTTATTTAAAGCCTGCGGCAAGATATTCTGAAGATATCGACCTGGTACAGATAAAAGCTGCGCCTATTGGGCCTATTTTTGACAGGTTAAAGAAATTGTCTTTTACAGGTGGCAAGATAAAAAGGGAACAGAAAAACATGAATAATGTTTTGACCCTTTTTTACGATTCTGAAATTCCGCCAGTTATACAAATGAAACTAAAAATTGAGATTAATTGCCGGGAACATGTTCCAGCTTTTATAATTGAGCCAGTTCCGCTTGAAGTTCAATCGAAATGGTACACTGGGAAAACACATGTTATGACGTATACACTTGAAGAATTATTAGGTACCAAAATAAGGGCGTTGTACCAGCGAAGAAAGGGCAGAGATTTGTTTGATCTATGGTATGCAATAAAAACCAAAAAACCGGAGCTAACTAAAATAGTAAAAGCGTTTTATTCTTATATAAATCTAACGCTATCTAAAATTTCGCGGGTTGAGTTGATTAACAACGTAGAAGCTAAGCTTAAGAATATGGATTTCCGTAATGATATGACAGGGCTTATTCGGCCTGAGATAAAGTACGATATTGATAATGCCTGGGAGTTTGTGAAAGAAAAGCTTGTGCCATTGATATGACTATCTTCATAGTTTGTATCCATCCTTTTTGTAATGCATACTAAGTACACCACTTTGTATACTACACCGGCTAAAGACAACTTGTTCTAATATGTAATCTGTCAGTTGATAATATATATATTACGGATTGGCTGATTTCGCGCAACGAAAGCCGAAGTTGTCGAAGTTATGGTACGGGTAGTTGGAGAGGTAACGATAGGCAGACCGGCTTTCGTAGACGCCGCCCTCCCAAGACCCGCCCCGAAGCACGCGGTAAATACCCGTAGTGGGTCCCGAAGGGTTGCTTACTGTTCCACTAGGATATGTACCAGACAAATCGTTGCACCATTCGCTCACATTGCCTGCCATGTCATAACACCCATACGGGCTTTTCCCGTTTTCATAACTACCTATCGGAGCGGTATACTTATATCCATCTTGACTTCCATCCCCGCTTGTTCCATCATGCCAATTGCAATAATTTGTGTACCATATATTTCCCCAAGGATACATCCTCTGATCTGTTCCACGTGCAGCTTTTTCCCATTCCGCTTCCGTCGGTAACCGTTTCCCTGCCCATTTTGCATATGCATCCGCTTCGTACCAACTCACTCCCACAACTGGCAAGTTCGGACCATTTACTGCAACATATCCAAAAGTAGAGCTTGTCCAGTAATTCGGTTGCGTAATGTTGTTACTCATTCTCCAATCCCAGCCTTCTGTCGTCCAGCATGATGAGTTCCTGTATCCCCCAGCATCTATAAACTGTTTATACTGTCCATTTGTCACTTCGTATTTGTCAATGTAGTATGCGTCGAGATAAACTGTATGAATTGGTTGTTCGCTAGTTGACGAACTCGACCCCATTGTAAAACTTCCTGCTGCTATCAACGCCATTCCCGTAAGATTACTACTGAATGATTGTGTTGTTGCATTAGCTTCCGCCGAATATATAGAATTCCCGTTCAGGTTATACGCCAATACCCGATAATAATAGATTGTAGCTGCTATCAAAGGGAAATCCAAAAAAAATGTAGTGTTTTGTGTTAGTGTTTGAATTAAACTATAATTCCCACCTAATACTTTACGCTCTAATTGAAATCCAACTTCTTTGTTTGAACTATCAGTCCACGAAACAAGTATAGTGCTGGAAGAAAGTGTAGTAGTCTTCATGCCACTTGGAGCAGAAGGTATTGCTGTGTTTACAGATTTCGCGCAACGGAAACCTAAGTAGACGTACATGTAGATCGGGTAGCTGAGTCCCCGAAACGCAGACCGGCAGATGATGTTACCGTAGTTGTAAAAACTCCCACCCCGGATTATACGGTAATAACCCGTAGTGTTACCTGTAGGATTGATTACTGTTCCAGTAGAATATGTCTCATACCAATTGTTACACCATTCAGACACATTTCCTGCCATATCGTAACACCCATACGGGCTTTTATCGTTTTCATAGGTTCCTACTGGCGCAGCATACGTGTACCCATCACTATTACCCAATACAGGCGAAGTGTCATACCAGTTACAATAATTGGGATACCATGTGTTACCCCACGGATACGTCCGGGCATCAGTTCCCCGTGCTGCTTTCTCCCATTCCGCTTCCGTAGGTAACCGTTTTCCTGTCCATTTCGCGTATGCACACGCTTCATACCAATTCACTCCCACGACAGGCAAGTTGGGACCATTGGTTGCAGTATAACCATAAGTTGTATCATCCCAATATTTCGGTTTAGTAACGCTATAACTCGACTTCCATATCCACCCGTCGGTGATCCAGTATGATTGTGTACTGTACCCACCCGCGTCTATAAACTGTTTATACTGTCCATTAGTAACTTCGTATTTGTCTATATAATAAGAATCAAGATACGCTGTATGAATTGGTTGTTCGTTGATCAATATAGAAATCGAACCCATTGTAAAATTTCCCGCTGTTACAAATACCATCCCCGTGGGGATAGACAAATTAATAGCCACGGTTACTGACTTCGCATCACTCCACCCGCTGTTGCCGTAACTGTTCGTGGCTTTCACACGGTAATAGTAAGTTCCCGTTGATTTCCCAACAACATCATACGACGTGTTTGCGCCGGAATATATCGTCACCGGACTGTCGAAACTATTATTATCGTCCTCTTCGCAAATATAGTTTAACGCATTAGTAACTGAATTCCAACGGACTGCATAATCCCCGTCGGTATCCGGGCTTGTGAAATCATACAACACAGGCGCTGCTGGTGCGGTATTGTTAATACGTTCCTGCTGTTTTTGTTCAATAATCGCTTCAAACTCTTTTCCTGCCTGCTCTACAGCAGCAGGCATCCCTAACGAAAACGTTGCGGAATACAAATTACCCGCAAGCAAACACAGCGACGATATGAATAAAACAAGTTTTACTATCTTCATGACAATATCCTCATTTGCCACTATCTTTCCTCGGTACGGTTATATACCAGTTCAACCCGATATTTGCAATTATTTTGTCCGTAATATACGAAACATCACTGACTGTTGTACTCGCCATACTCATATTCCCATACCCAATATCCGTGCAAATACTTAACGCTCGTGAGAAATAATATTCTATGCCAAGTAACGCGCCAACATATGACCCTGTGATCGACCAATCATTACTCTGCTGGTTTTTGTATTGCAGATAATCAACTTCCAAGCCTAGATAAGGGATGATAGTATTCGTGGGAAGAACATAATAGAGAGCCCTTGCCCCGGCAATACCTGCAATAGTGCTGCCTTGATAGTGCAAATCAACCGCAAGATTGTTTAAGAATCCGTACTTAACGTTTATCCCAGGATATGACAGCCCGATTGACAAACGGTTTGTTATATAGTTTGCCGCCGGTTCCGCAGAAACAGAAACGGTTTGTAATGCCCCCCATTAAGTCAAGCATATAAATTAGTAGAAATCAAAGCCTCGTTCTTTTGCCTATTCTCAAACTCTACCGGTGTCATATACCCAAG
>JBBAAG010000078.1 GCA_041658405.1 Elusimicrobiota bacterium | reverse complement strand
ACTCCATAGGACGCTCCTACACGCCAGCCGGAATCCAGCAGGCTTGTAGCAACATTCGTACCGAGGTTGGAATATGCCAGCCCAAGGTTTAACCGTGAGATAGGGTTCCACAAAAGCCCGAGGTCCATCGCATAGGCGGAATATACTTTATTGGCAAGTGCTTGACGGTTGTACTTTACTGCCATACCTGCGGATATTCCAGAAAACAATTTCTTACCCCAGCCTAAGTTAACACTCAAATCCCCGGCTGTGTAGTTATCTGTAACATTGCCTACGCTATCCCTGCCTTCAAATATACCGTTGTCAACGTAATTGATTGATGCTGCAAGCCCGCCAAGGATGCCTATTGGCATCCCGATTACTGCGGTCTCGTGGATAGACTCTCCCAACCCGTTGTTGTGATGCAACCCAAGTTCCATACATTCAATTGTTCCCAGCCCTGCAGGGTTCCAAAACAAGGATGATGAATCCTGGGGTACTCCAACAACCGCTGACCCCATTGACATCGCACGGGCTGTCCCGCCTTCGCGGGTCAACGGCATACCCAGGCTTCCTGCCGCCTGCGCAGTTTCAGCTGTGCATGCTAGCCCGCTGAATAGCGCTGCTGTCATTAATACCATACCGATCTTTTTAATCTTCATGTATTTATCCTCTCAATAAGATAGTTTTCATATTAAATTTTGATTGTATTTCCTATTTTTTCTTTTCATTAAAAAGATTTGCAATTTTATTCATAAGTGCTGAAACTATGCTGCTACTGAAAAGCATTAGATTTAACAGCGGCGATGCTGCATCAATTTTTCGCGTAAGTATTTCAACTTCTTTTGTTGTTTGCTTAATTTGAATCATAGTTAACACGAAGTACACAGTTCCGACAAGAATTGAAATTGTTATTAGAATAACGCATATCAATAAAGTAATTTCCATTTTTTCTCCTCCACAAATATTTCATTTATCCCTAAACTTCAGGCATACTGCTTTCTACTGCTACCGAAAGTTTTGCCTGTAATACACTTGATAATAATACATGGGATTGACTAATATAGTAATTGGCGGGTTCTACTTTTGTCTGACTTAATTCTACTTGTCAAGTTTCACGAATTTACTATTTCTTTTTGAATAAATTGTTTTCCAGCATGACTTTTCCATTTTTTGTGTTTCAACATAGTTTTTTGATAATACTATTTTTATAACCTGAATCAGTTTGTCCGGTTGAAACGGTTTCATTATATATGTGTTAACTCCGCACTCGCGTAAATACTTTTCGTTCTCTTCAAGGATAAGGAAACCGGTAATTACAATAATTGGTATTTTGTTTAACTGCGGGCTCTGCTGTATTTCTTCGGCTACCTGAAAACCGTGCATATTCTCCATTTTTATATCCAGTAGTATCACATCCGGCTGTATTTCAATCATGTTTTGCAACGCGGATTTCCCGTCACTAAACACAGTCGGCATATACCCGTTTAATGCAAGAGTTTCATTAATTTCCTCCAAAAATACCCTATCATCATCAATTACTACAATCTTTTTACTTTTCATATCTTTGGTTTAAACATGTCTTCCATCCTCCTCAATGTTAATGATATTGTGTTCCAATACATCTCACAATTGGGAATATCTGCTTTTTATTGACTATTTTCTATACTATTAACTATTTCATTTCAGGAGCAGTGTTTTTATCTATTTTTTTGTGTAATATTAACAATTTCAATAAGCTGCCAGTATCCAGCTTTCATTTTTTGCATTTTCAGTTCAAGAATATACTTTTTTTTATCCTGTAGAGTAACGAGTCCTATGCCAACCAAAGCTATTTTGCCTTTATTTTTAGTGTATTTAATACCAGTATATTTTGAGTCAGCATATTTCTTAAACTCCTGAAAACACCCGTTGTCTTTCCCATTCCGCCCTTCTTGATCTTGAACAAAAACGCCAGTTTTTATATATTGTTCAATCTGTTCTTTCATGATTTCATCTAACCGCGGAACCATCAATTTAAGGAAGGGCTCTCTAATACTTTCAACAAGTTTACTCCACTGACTTGTTTCTTCAGGCTTACTTTTGTAAGTAGTTGTTGATACACCATTTTCTAAAACCCTATTTACCACGGTATTGACATCAACATACATATTAAACATCCTAACATCATGAATCTTTGCTGCTTTAGCAACCTGGGTTAATGAATAAGCAGGCGTATGTAACCAGTAAAAGTATCCGAACGCTATAGAAATGCTTATAATTATAATAATACTGCCAATAACAATACTTTTATTCATTAATATGATTTCATGGTTTTAACTTACTATTCCTCATTTGTTTTACTTCTATCAGGAATCAATACAGTAATTGCAGCTGGAACAACCTTTATCTGAGCAGGAATATTTTCTAATACCTCGCCATCGCACTGCACGACCTGTTTGTGGTTTGTGGAAACACTAATCTGTTTACCTTGCCAATGCTTAACTAATTCCAGATTAACCGGCATTTCTCGTTTAATCAAAGCGGTAATAATATGCTTCAGAAAAAATAAATTTGCTTTTCGCAAGACAACAACATCCAATAACCCATCGCTTACATCTATATTCCTATCTAAAGATACATCTGTAAACCCGACATTCCCAGCATTAGCAATAACGCATGTCATACCTTGAACATCGAATTTATTACCGTCTATATTAAGATGATAATTTACAAGCCGGATTCTATTGAAAGCTTCGACTGCTGAAAATAGATATGCCAAAATACCATATTTATTTTTTGCCTTACGTCCCGCGCCTTTCACTAAATCCGCTCCAAAACCAATACTTAATCCTGTAATAAAATAGCGGTTGCCAAACTGTCCCACATCGATAGTTTTAATTTTACGCGGAACTTGACTGATAATCGCACAAGATTCTTTAAGATCTTCCGGTATACCAAGTTCCTTAGCCATTACATTCGTAGATCCTCCGGGTAAAATAATCAACGGTATTTCTGAACCAATTAAACCGCTAACAACTTCCATCACCGCGCCGTCCCCGCCGTACACAGCAACAGCGTCAACTCCTTTTTTCACAGCATCCTGTGCATACCGTATTGCATCTCCCTCTTTGTGAGTAACCAATGCTTCCCATTTGATCCCAACTTCTTTCATAGCAATATTAATAGTAGATAATATAGGCTCTTCTTTCCCCGAGGCAGGATTAATGATGATATGAATATTTTGTATTATCTTTTCCATAAGCACTTTACCTTTTCTGCCAATACTTTTCAAAAGCCCTGATTTGCCTGCGGATATACCATCTTTTGGGATCCGCTGCCGCACGGGCAGTGGTCAATAAATTAACAGCCTCTTCCATTGTATGCCCCATGCTGATAAGAATAGCTGCGGACATAGCAATACTACGCCGTTTGCCTTGCATACAAAAAACTAACACCCTACCCTTATTCTGAATAACAGGCAAGGCAGCGTCAACCCCCACAAGCAGTTTCTTGATTGAGATAGGGGTAAACATTGTGTCATAAGTTTTGATCCACAATGTTTTAAATGGGGGAAGGGTATAGACTTCATCGGGCGGCATTTGCCCGATCATGGAAATAATTAGATTAAAATTAAGTACTTTCAATTCATCGACGTGTTCCTTCCCGACTCTGGATCCTACATATAAATAATCTGTTACTTTAGATATATCAATCATTTATTTTGTTCTTTCTCAACAGTTACGTTCTGTCCTGAACTAACCTGCATTTTTCCCATCAATGAATTCTGTAGATTATCAGACGTTTCCATACAACTTGAGCAACTACGGGAATATTTCATACTGATATTTCTTATTGTTTTTGGGCCATAAGTCATTCCATTAATAAGCACTAATCCTGCAGTTATTAACAATATTTTTGACATAATCTTTCCGAATAATAATACATCTTTGGGCCTATCCGGCTTGCTTGTGGTCCACATAACAAAATAACTCAGTGTTACAATGAACGTTACTGCTACTAAATGAATCATTATTACCGTCATACTATCTCCTTTTCCTTTGTTTATTACTATTTCCTTTTTTAATGTTTGACATAATATTATTTGGAATGTGCAGCGGATAACTTATCAAAATGAAATTTTTTGTGTGCATCCCTAATAATATAAAAAACCATAAAGCTTATCACAGCCGCAAAGAAACACCATACCGAGGTCAGGCAACGCGTATAAAATAGTACTGAGACAATAAACGATAATCCCATAATAATTCCAATAATATAGATTCTTTTAATACTAGAAATAAAAAATGGTGTTATCGCTGCAATAAGGTAAACAAATACAGCTGCATATTCTAGAGGGTCTACAGTAGAGTTTCGATAGATAATATGCCATTTGCTGATTCCCGCGTGAACACCATAAAACACCATACGGTATAAATAGTACAACCCGATCACCGTGCCAACTGCCAGTAATGCAGACAATATTTTTTTTCGTATTTTATTGTTTTCTATCAATAAAACAGAAAACGGAATCAGGATAGGCCAAAGAACCTGCGCCATTATTACAAAAATGTATGTGGTAACTGCCTCCAGCCCGGCATATCCTGTCTTTCCTATTGTAAGCCATACAACGCCTTCTGTAAATTGCTGAAAAGCAAAAAATAATGACATACTTGCCAAAACTATTTGGGAAGGCTTATGTACTTTTTTTAATGTTTCAGTTCCGATAAACGTAAGCAATACACCTGCTGTAAAACTTGCTGGTGCTGAAAAACACATTTTTTTCTCCTATGAACTTTAAAGTCATCTATAAAATATTTCGCATACTCATTTCAGGATCTGATCAACTTTTATTGAAAGTCAATAACTAAATAATACTAGTGGATAAAGAATATATGAATTGGCTGGTTCTGCTTTTATATGACTTTATTCTACTTACACATTTTTGAGCCACCAGAGCTACACCCGCGTTTAGCTATTTCTCCTAAATCCCTAGGTAGAAGAAAGTCGGTAGAAAGGGGATTCAGCCAATTCCTAAAACATGTCAATTTTGTAAAAATAGAACCATGTTATTCTAAGGATTAGAAGGAGAAAATTTATGAGAGAAGAGAAAACCATTGGGGAACGTATTGACAAGGTTGTGGACAAAGTATCGAAGAATGTTAAAATTGCCAAGAACAAAATCGTTGTGGCAAAAAAGGACGCTGCGGATATCGCGCGCGACATTTCAAAAAACGCGAAGAAAACTACAGCTGATTCTAAGAAAGCTGTTTTAAAACTGATTCATAAGAAAAAATGATTCGGGCATAGCAAGAATGATCGGGAGATAATCAAGGAGGGCAAATTTTAGAGACGATTGCTGTTATACTTGTTGCGTTATGGCTGTTGGGTTTTATTACCGGATACACAATCAACGGGTTCATTCATATTTTGTTTGTAATCGCAGTTATTGTGGTATTGATAAGAGTTATTCGTAAAGAATAGTAGAGGAATAAATGAAAAAAATAGTAAAGTGTTTTAGCGTAATAGTTTTGATGGTTATGATAAATATCATGATCAGCAGCAGGGCTAGTGCAGAAATTAAATTAGGGATCTCGGTAACCGATGATGGCATACAATCATTCCATCTGGGAATAAGCAATTATTATCATGTTCCGGAACGCGAGGTTATGGTGATCCGTGAACGTGGTATTGATGACGATGATCTTCCTGTGGTGTTCTTTATCGCTTCCCATGCACGGGTGAGTTCGGATGTTATATTATCTCTGCGGGCGAAGCAGATGTCGTGGTTCACAATCTGTACAAAGTATGGTTTGAGCGCGGATATATTCTACTACCCTATGGATTACGTGATCGTGAAAGGCTCGCCCTATGGCAGAGCATATGGTTATTACCAGAGGCCGAAGAAACAGTGGAAGAAGATTGTTCTTATAGACGACGATATAGTGAACCTAGTAAACATGCGGTTTTTTGTGGAACAACACGGGTATTCCCCGGAAGAAGTTGTGAAAATGCGTTCCAGCGGCAAGAAGTTCTCAACGATATATTCCGAAAAAAAGAACAGCAAAAGTAGTAGCAAAGCCACTGGACATAAAAAAGGCAACAAGAAGCGAAAATAGTACTAAAAAGGATACCATAATATGTTCTGGAATAAAATCGTAACACAATCCCGGGAATACTCAGAGAGTATTGTCAATACCGTGCGTGAACCATTGATTGTTCTTAACAAAGATTTAAGAGTAGTCACCGCCAGCCGTTCCTTTTATGAAGTCTTTAAGGTCAATCCCAAAGAAACCGTGGGCAAGCTGATTTATGACCTAGGCAATAAACAGTGGGATATTCCCAAACTGCGTGAACTACTGGAAACCATCCTTCCCCAAAAAGCAACTTTTGATGATTATGAGGTGGAACACGATTTTCTCGATATTGGCCAGCGTACAATGCTTTTAAATGCACGAAGAATTCCCAACCCACCGGGAAAACTGAAAGTAATTCTCCTGGCTATAGAAGATATTACCAAGCGCAAGGTTATGGAAGAAGCTAATCTTAACCTAGCCGCAATTGTTAATACATCTGTTGATGGCATTATTGGAAAAACATTGCAAGGAGATATTGTTAGTTGGAATAAAGGCGCAGAACAAATATATGGATATACTGAACAAGAGATGCATGGCAAAAACATTTCTATTTTGGCTCCCTCTAGTTACAAAGAAGAAATACTTAACCAATTTATAAAACTGAAAGACGGAGAATTAATTAAAAACCATGAAACAAAACGTGTTAGAAAAGACGGGGTAATAATTGATATTTCTTTAACTCTTTCACCAATCAAGGACAAGTTTGGAAATATTTATGGCATATCAGCCATTATGCACGACATTACCGAACAGAAAAAGGCAAAACAAGTACTGATTGTCAGTGAGTATTCCGAGAGTATCATCAATACTGTGCGTGAACCTTTAATCGTTCTGGACCAGGATCTAAGAGTAGTCACAGTCAGCCGGTCATTCTACGAATTTTTTAAGGTAAAACCTGAAGAAACCATAGGACATCTTATTTATGACCTAGGCAATAAACAGTGGGATATTCCCAAACTGCGTGAACTCCTGGAAACCATACTTCCTCAAAAAGCAACTTTTGATAACTACGAAGTGGAACACGATTTTCTCGATATTGGCAGGCGTATAATGCTTTTGAATGCACGGCAAATTCAAAGAGGGTTGGGGAAAGAACGGATCATCCTCCTGGCTATTGAGGATATCACCGAACGCAAGCAGATTGAAGCCGGACTGGAAAAAACCCGGAAAGAACTGGAGATAATTAAACAATCCGCGGATGAAACCAGTGAATTCGCTGAGAGCGTTATTAACACTGTACGTGAACCTTTAATTTCTTTAGACCAAGATCTTAGGGTAGTCACGGTCAGCCGTTCATTTTATGAGTTCTTTAAGGTAAAACCTGAAGAGACCGTAGGACACCTTATTTATGACCTAGGCAATAAACAGTGGGATATCCCCAAACTACGTGAACTCCTGGAAACCATACTTCCTCAAAAAGCAACTTTTGATAACTACGAAGTAGAACACGATTTTATTGATATTGGCAGGCGTATAATGCTTTTGAATGCACGGCAAATTCAAAGAGGATTGGGGAAAGAGAGGATCATTCTCCTGGCAATCGAGGATATCACTGAACGAAAACAGATAGAAGCAGGGTTGGAAAAAGCTTATAAAGAATTAAATGAGCTGTCCACTGAGTTAAAACGTGTTGCGAGGGTAAAATCAGAATTTTTAGCTAACATGTCTCATGAACTCAGGACCCCGCTTAATTCCATCAACGGTTTTTCTGAAGTATTATACGACGAGACTTTCGGGCCGCTTAATGAAAAGCAAAAGCAATACGTTAATAATGTTTTAACCAGCGGTAAGCATCTACTTTTACTTATAAATCAGATACTTGATATGGCAAAAGTTGAAGCCGGGAAAATGAAACTTTCATTATCCAGTTTACCCATGAAAAGCCTGTTAAACGAGATTTCACTGCTGGTAGCGGATACGGTCAGCAAAAAAAAGCTTCAGATGTTACTTGAAATATCCAAAGACCTGCCGAATATTGAAGCAGATGAGCTTAAAGTAAAAGAGATAATGTACAATCTGCTTTCAAACGCAGTTAAATTTACACCCGAGGACGGTAAAATTGGCTTGTGGGCGAAGAAAGCCGGGACTGAGATAGAAATAGTCGTTTGTGATTCTGGAGTCGGTATTGCACCTGAAAACATAGAAAAAATATTTGAAGGCTTTTTCCGGGTCGATACTCCGTATTCCCGGATAACTGAGGGTACCGGGCTGGGGTTACCGCTTTCGAAAAAACTGGTTGAACTACACGGCGGGAAGTTTTCTGTAGAATCAGAAGGCCTAAATAAAGGCACCATGGTCAGGTTTACTTTACCGATTACATCAAGGAAGGATGGCGTGAAATGAGGAAAAGGGCATTAATTATAGATGATAATGAAAACAATCTTTTACTGGAAAAAGACCTTTTGGAAGTTGTTGGTTTCAGAGTATTTGTAGCCAAAACAGCTGCTAACGGAATTGCCATTGCTATGAAAGAAAAGCCGGATATTATAATTATGGATATGCGTCTACCAGATATGCGTGGTTCCGAAGCAGCAGCAATATTGCGTCAAGACAAAGAAACAGGCAGTATACCCATTGTTTTTGTAACTGCTTCTGTACTGGCAGAAGGCAGAGAAGAAATAAGTGGTATAACTAACAGCGGGTTCATAGGAAAGCCGATAAATACGCGTACCTTTGTTAAAGAAATCAGTCAATTTCTTAATTGAATTACCAAGATGAGAGACAAACCGGTAATTTTAGTTGTTGATGACCAGCCTCAAAACATTGAACTAATCGAAGCATATCTTTATCCGCAAGGTTGTGAAATTATCAAAGCATTAAACGGTGAAAAAGCGTTGGAAATACTTTCTAATCATAAAATCGATTTAATTTTACTGGACGTAATGATGTCTGGCATGAACGGATATGAAGTTTGCAGAAGAATCAAAAAAGATCCGAATAACGCATTCCTTCCTATAGTTATACTGACGTCACTTGATAACATAGAGGCAAAAATTGAAGGGCTTGAAGCCGGAGCGGATGACTTTCTAAATAAGCCTTCTCATAAAATTGAACTTATTGCCCGGGTAAAAAATTTGTTGAAGATGAAATTTTTCCACGATGAAGTAGAATTAAGAAATAAGCTTATTTCCAGTATGTTACATCGTTATGTAAACAGCTTCGCTATTGAACAAATAATCGCTAATCCGGGAATATATTCTAAATTGGGCGGTGATAGAAAAGAGGTTGCCGCGTTTTTTTGTGATTTACGCGGATTCACCTCTCTTTCCGAGAACATGAACGCAGATGAACTTATTCATTTCCTTAACAGTATATACAAGGTGCTTACCGGAATTGTTTTTACAAACAAAGGTACCTTTGATAAATATATAGGCGACTGCATTATGGCTTTTTGGGGTGCTCCGATAGAGTTAGAAGAAGAAACGCTATGGTCAATTCGGGCGGCTGTAGAGATGCAAAAAGCCTTTAAGGATTTGAGACAAAGCTGGCCGCCGGAATTACAAAATCTTGGGATTGGGATAGGAATAAACTATGGCGATGTGGTTGTTGGAAACATAGGAACTGAAGAAGCAATGGATTACACAATCATTGGGGACATCGTTAACACAGCCCAAAGAGTAGAGTCAATAGCCCGACCCGGCCAGATCCTAATTACAGAAAATGTTTTATTGCAGGTTGAAGGAAAAATTAAAATTCACACACTAGAACCAGTTCAACTGAAAGGGAAGCTATTACCTGTAAAAATTTATGAGGTTCTAGGAGTTTAGAAAAGCGAATAAAGTCAGTACAAAGTGGCATCAGCCAATTCCTAAAACAAATCAATTGTGTAATAATAGAATCAGGTGTTTAAGTTAAAGATACAGTTATTAATAAGGAGGGAATGAGTAGTTTTGAGACAGTAGTCAGTGAATTTTGAATAAAATGAGGAAAGTAAAAAGGAGAAAAGTATGGTGTTACTAAAAAGAATTAGAATTGTATTTGTTATGTTTATTAGTTTGTTTATGGTATCCGCATCCGTAAATGCTGAGGATGACTCTGCAACGAACGCAGTAGAAGTTCATGGCATGTTTCAGGGACTGGGTTTGCTAGAGGCGTTGAATGATAACTCACGGAATAATGACAGGATTTCTTTATATCAACGGCAGTCATTGTTAAGGGTAAACGGTAATTATGACGATCTGACGTACAGTATAGAGATTGCTTTTGGCGGTGAAGAAACAACTAAAAGTAATACGGTATTATCGTTACTGGATTATTATGTAGACGTTCCTTTGATAAGTGAAATGTTATATATCCGTGTAGGACAGTTTAGGGTACCTTATAGCCGTGAACGTTTGGTAAACTCCGGGACGATGCAGTTTGTTGACAGGTCAATTAATACCTTAGGTTTCAATGTAGGCCGTGACAGCGGGTTTGCTGTACACGGGAACTACGAAAACTATACCGCAGCTCTAGGAATTTTTACCGGCGGCGGGATGGAAACCCCGATACGGTACCTACCACAAAAACTAGGTGTACCAATGATAGTGCTCCGTGCTGGGTATAATATTATGGACAAAAACATCTTTGCTATTGACCAATCACCAGTTGACTCAGAACTAACAAAATATGCGATATACTTTAACGGCCTTTATACAAAAGATTCGCGGATAGGGCATTCAAGTGTTTTGAGTAACAAACAGACCGATATTTCGTTATTGTACAACAAAAACTGGAACCCATACCTTCGCGCGATTACTAATGCATCTCAGGTTGAAATCGGAGAACTTATGCAGATCGGGCTTGATTGCGCAGCACAGACCAAGATCAGTGATGTTTTATTATCTGCTGAAGCGGAAGTTAACCACGGAACGTATTCAAACGCATTTGGTGCGATTAAGCTTACCGGCTCTGAATGTAAAATCGCAGCATTGTATGAACCTTGTGAAGTAGCTCTTAGGTATGCAATGATTATACCGGACAAAAACTTTGGGTATGCCGATTTTGGCGTTGGTAGAACAAATAGTATTTGGCCGTTAGTTGACGATAAATATATCTATGAAATAACGCCGGCACTTACAATTTACTTCAAAGAACATCATCTTAAACTCGTGTTTGATGCACCTATGGGTATTGATGTTCCAGTAGTACAGGAAGAAAATATCGGTGCTTATAACCTTATGGCGATGCCGGATCAAGCGAGTTTGGTTACGACATTACCGTATGGAACATTAATCCCGAGACAAAATACTGCTGCTATCAGAGTTATGTTCCAGTTCATGTTCTAAAAAAGTATACGGCCTGCGGGATTATATTGATAAATATTTTCCCGCAGTTTCGTACATTGAGATAATATTTTTTACCGGCGCATCAATTTGGATATATGTATGCCCGGGCCCGAGGATATACCCTCCGTCTTTCCCGAGGATATCAATTAACCGTTTAACTTCATCGGATACCTGCTGTGGCGTACCTTTACACAACACCTCCTGGAGGTCAACTCCGCCGTAGAAACAGATATCACGCCCGAAATCTTTTTTTAACCCCGCGGGATCCATCCCGGCAGCACGGATTTGTATAGGTTCCAGCATATCAACCCCGGACTCTATGATCATAGGAAGTAATGGCCGTACTGACCCGCAGCAATGCAATAAAAACTTTTTGTTATGCTTATGCGTGATAGCCGTTACGCGTTTGAGGTAGGGTACCACAAATTCCTGGAACGTTGCAGGGCTGAATAACGGGCTTAATTGCGAACAATAATCGTCGGCCATATACACAATATCTATACCCTCACCGTACTTCTCAAGCATAACAGTAAGGTATCCCTCAATTTTTTCAGTAACCGTTTTTATCAGGCGATCCGCGTATTCTTTCCGCATTGCAAAATCAAGCATTATATCTTCCATCCCGCGGAGAAAGGATGATACAAAATACGCACCCCAGGTGAATACACCGATTACTGCGCGGTTACTCTGTTCCCTTGATTCTTTAGGAAAATGCGTGAAGTCCAGAGCGTCCGGTGCCGGCCACGGATAATTATCGATATCCTTAAGTTCATCTTTCCCCGCAAGCGGGCTGTAACACAACTCGTCGTAGGTACCGCCGGAATAATGCGCAACTCTCGTTTTGTATCCCCACAACGCGGTCTTAACCTCTTTCTTTGCCTCTTCTTCGGAGAACATAAAATTATTCGGGAGTATCATCCAGGTATCGACATTAAGTTTATCAAACAATTCAGGTTTTGACCTTGTCTGGAAATGGTTATAGAGGATATCATACACTTCTTTTTCCGCGTCAAACGTAATAGGTATACGCCCTGCGGGTGCGCGGTGGTTAACCGCTGTTAGTACGCGTTCTTTGGATGTAATCATACGTTGTATTCCTCAAATCAATATTTTCTTTAATTCATTCAACCTAATACTATTTAAGCTTAAACACCGCAGCGGCGTACGGGAACTGAATCCCGACATATTTAGGCTCACCGATTTGAGTTTTGAGGTCTGTGTACGACACTCCAGGTTGTGTACCCAAAAATGCCAGTATAAAACTGAACTCGTACTTTTCTTTTACTTCCACACCAGCATGCGCGTAAAGGCCTATATGCCCGCCGAGGATGAGTTCTGCCGCGAAGCCAAACCCGGTTTTAAAATAAAACGGGTATTCGCCGAAATACCAGTTGTACTGCGAGTACGGCGCCGGCGCGATACCGTTGAACATTATGGCGCCTACGTCGATGCTGCGTTTTGACTTGTTGCGCTGATAATCCGTAAAAAAATGTTCCCACGTGATCAGCAATAACGGAAATCTTGTTCCGGCGGTAAGGATCGGGATGCTATCCGCTACGCCGCCTATGCCGTAATGTAGTTTATCTTTTTGGTATCCCTTTTTGTGGTCCAAATATTCTTCCGGGGTAAGAAGGTGTTTAGAGTACGCTTCTAAATACTCGTCGTAGCGTAGCCCCGCGGGTTTAAAGTTGGCGTTGTAGTTCGTAAGGTTTATAATACCGTAACCCAGCGATTGTTTGACATCGCGGTAACCAATACCTTTTTGCAAAAATATTTTTATGACTTCCATATCCCAGCCTTTACGATAAGCATCCAAAAACTCGGTGATTGTGAACGCAATGTCGTACTGGCGGAGCTCAAGAAATTGTTCTGCGCGGAGATTGTTGGTAATTAATGACGCGATTTCGTCGGGATTTGCGCCTAAAAATTTCCATTTCGCTGTTTGGAACTCAGCTTGATCCACCGGTTGGGACACGTCTTTTCTGGTGCGGTAGTTCAGTTCTATGTTTTTAACAATTTCCTGGATCGCGTCAAATATCTGTGTTTCATTTTTTATAAATATTATATCGCTGAAGTCTATTAACGAAGAGTCTACGTTGATGATCCGAACGTTCAACGCTAAGATTGTGTCGGAAAACCGTTCTAAAGAACAAATAAACAGCTTGTTTGCCGTCAGTAACTTCCCTATTTTCAGTAAACTTGATTCCTGAATTATGCCGGCCATACTGAGTTTCTGTTCGTCCAATATTTTTTCGATATAGCTGCGGTCCAGGACTTTGAATAGGTTCAACCGAAAAAGTTCGGTCCTAAAAATGTCGGTCAGTATTGACAATTTGCCGGGGTCCATGTCTACAGAACTGGATTTTACGTTTAGTATAGCGAGCTGGGATTGTTGCTCCGGTGGAATGTCATCGGTATAACCCGCGAGGGGTAACGAAAACAGGACTGCCAACGCCAGGGTGTGAATTACCGGAATTATAATAAGTTTATGTTTCATACCGTTCCT
>JBBAAG010000077.1 GCA_041658405.1 Elusimicrobiota bacterium | reverse complement strand
ATAAATATCCTTAAGAACCGTATTTATCATTGACGCATCCATGTTTTCCAGATTCAATGCTTTCAACAAGTATACTTTTCCGAATAACGGCACCTGGGGTAGTTGTTGATATAAATGGCTGATATACGATTGTTCATGACAATTGTGTAACGACAATACATAAACACAAAACGCTTTTGTAGTAAGCGTTTCGTTAATACTATACGGCCAGGCCCATCCACGCGAATCACCCCTGATATACGCCTGGAGATACTCTACCGCACGTTCTATCATTTTATTGTCAGGTTTAAACCCTTGTTTCCCAGCTTCCGCAACCGCCCAAAGCACGTATGCTGTTAAGTACGGCGATTCCATCCCCTGGTTTTTCCAAAACCTAAACCCGCCGGACGGGCTCTGGAACTGAGGCAGTTCATCAAGATAAGACGTTATCACATCCCGCGCGGACAGTTTTTTCAACGGTGCAAGGTCAAATATATCGATAATCCCTGTACCAAATATCAATGGCAATATTTTTGACGTTTTTTGTTCACAGCACCCATACGGGTATTCAAACAAATATTCCATTCCGCCTTTTAGCCCTATCATAGCAGTAGAAGCAAGTGATATATTGATGGAACTCGCATCGTCGAAGATATCCGACGGTACTTTTATGCCTTCCACAACTTTATCAACTGTCGAGCTATACGTTGCCACAGCTTCCACCGGCCGGGGCAATGTTACAGGTACTGTCCATTTCAACCCATCGGTTTCGTTATCCATCACAGCTTTGAATACCAGTTCCGCAGACGTTGTTTTATCCGCTAGAAAATCGTACCTTACTTCTTTAACACCGCCTTTAAGCAAATACACCTGTGTCGTAGGTTCGCTTAACAACTTCAACCCTCTGGCATCCACATTTATCACCGCAGTACCGGGTAACGACGTATTATTATGGCATAACACGCCCGCAGTAAATTTGTCGCCCAGCCTCGCGAACCTTGGCAAACTGGGTTTTAACAACAACGGTTTAGTTACTACGAACCGTTTTTCACCGCTGCCAAAACTCGCGTCTTTAGTCTGTACTACCGCCATAACCCGGAATGTGGTAAGGTTATCTGCAAGCGTAAACGTTACCTCTGCATACCCGCTATTATCGGTTTTCAGTACGGGATTCCAGTATACCGTAGGTACAAACTTTGCGCGTACATCGATCGTAGAAAAAATCCCTCCACCGCCACCGCGGTTCTCGCCTTTTTCCCCGTAATTACACTGGCCAACTATATGCAACCGTGTTTCTGAAGTCTCTACCGAAAGCGGGCGCGGGCCGTAGAAGTACGGGAACGAGTTCGGTGTCTGGTAATTAATAAGGTTCAGTATCCCGAGGTCAACAACTGCCAACGTTACCTCTGATGGTACTCCTTTGCCTTCGGAATTAACAACCTTAATCTTTACTTTCACCCTCTGCCCGGGACGATACTCGGTCTTATCCGTATTGACTCTTACATCCAAACTTTTATCTCCCGGGTCTACCGGCAAGTGTGTATACCCGATTTTAAATGAGGGCTGGCCAAGATCGTTGCCCGATTCTGAAAACTTTTTTTCTGCTACCCGTCCTTTATACAGCATTACACAAACGTAAATGTTTGGCAGATGGTTTTTGGTTATAGGGATTTCTATAGTATCCGCGCTGCCTACTATATTAGCCCTCCACTGGCTGATAATACCTTCCCGCTCTATCGTTACCACTGCGGAAGCGGTTTCATACGGCGATTTCACAAGGATTTTAGCAGTATCGCCGGGTTTATACTTAATTTTGTCGCAGATAAGGTCTATACGGTCATCATCGCTGCGTTGCCATCCGCAATAATCTTTACCTGTCACATAAAAGTATTGCGTAGACTTTATATTATTCCCCCGCGAATCACGGCTTTCAACTGATAAAACGTAATACCCCGCTTTCCCCGGCGGGTATATCCATTGATACGGCGTTAACGTACTGGTAACATTAAAACTGCTCACTACAGTTTCCATTTTTTCGGTTTGCCATTCCAGCCTGCCGTTAACCCCTGCTTTCCTCACGGAAAGCCATTCTATTTGTTTTAAACACCCCGAAACTTGTTTTCCCGTAACCATTTTCCCATCCGGTATTACGGTAATAATATTTACCTCAATATCTTTCCCTTTCTCAATAAATGTTGTAACAGGTTTTATACCGATATAATATTCTCCGTTATGCACCACCACGCTTTTTCGCCCAGCCAGACGTTGACGGTCCGGTGCTGTTACCACACCTTCGGCTATAAAGTCATAGACCCCAGGATTCCGTGTGTTCAGTTCACATGAAAAACTGTAATTCCCGTCATTATCCAACTTATCTTTACCCGACTTAATAACCCCGGGCGAAGAAATATATTGTTCGTCGTTATCCCAATAATTTCTGCCAAACGCATAGCCCGGCCAACCATCGGGTGTAAAATATCCGCGGTCCAGCCGCGCGGTGTATTCGAGTTCAGCGCCGGACATCGGTGCACCAAAAAGGTACCGGCTATCAACTTTAATAGTTGCTGTATCGCCGATAACATACTCTTTTTCATCTGTGTTCACGCTGACTTCAAAAGTTGCGGGTTTATATTCTTCCACACGAAACTCAGATGAAAAACGCAGCAACCGGTCGCCATGGTCGTTATACGAATACCCTTCGTCGTCATAACCGTTATTATTCGCTGAACTTGTCTCCGTTGAAATTCTTGAGTCCAAAAGGGAAATAGAATAAAATCCTGTCGGTGCAGCTTGTGCGATATTGTACGTATAATCAAACGCACCAAAATCTGATAATGTTATTGTTGTACGTACAACTTCTGCTGACCGCGAATCTTTGATAAACAAATTGTAGTTCACAATTCTTGGAATTTCCCATTTGCCAACCCGGTTCTCGCGGACTATGCCTTTAAGATACATTTTTTCGCCGGGACGGTATATCCCGCGTTCCGTAAACAAATGCCCGGTATACCGCGGATATTCAGTCGACGTGTTATACGGCAGGTTAAACTGGTACGGATAAATACCGGTACCCCATTCAGAATTACTGAACGCTACGTCGTATCCTTTCCTGGCAATAATCCATAGTTTGGGTGTCTCCCAGCGCTGGTCAGGTATAATTTTTAACTCTTCCCACCCGGGCGTTTTAGCAAAACCGTTTTCATCAGTTTTTCCTGTCCAAAGTGTTACATTGTTGTTATTCCGAAGTTCAACAATACAGTCAATAACCGGATTTGCGGTTTTTAGGTATGATACATATATCAGATTCCCGTCAGGTGAAAATTTGCCGGTAATGCCCATAGAGGTTACCTGAAGCAAAGCATGACGGTACTTACCATTCCCCGGCAGTTCAGGGCATTGTGCCTGTAACAGTACAATCCCGTATTTAGAACCGCCCAATACTTCGTTTAACTCCAGTGGCAACAGCGTCGTTTCATTTTTCTTAATTTTGGGTTCCCATATTCTGTCTACCTGATATCCGAAGGGAGGAGTTATTGATACCGAGGTAAATTCAAGCTGCTGCATGGCAATCGGTACGATATCGTTATAGTCAATTAACACTTTCTGCAACTTTATCTGGTTGATATTCAACAATTTTACAGGATATCTTGGCGGCGATAAGTAACTTTCTATTACTCCCATACCCATCGACATATTAATATACGGCGTAAAATCTTTTGCAACGAACGATGTTTCAATATCATTTCCCAACTGTTGCCCGAATATGTCCTTAAGCTCACCGCGGGTTTTCACGTAATAAGTTGTTCCCGGGTTTAAATAAAAATAAAAATTGCCGGAACATGTATCATCCTGGTAATTCTTGCCAAAGTATGAGTATTGATTATGATCTGGTAACTGTACATCAGGATATATTGTTGTAGCACGTATGAAATCGTTGTATCGCACAGGATTACTGAAAACAAAGTAGATACCCGACTGCGGGTCTACTGCCGTGTAGGGTGCAGGGCCGATAAAATTGAACCTATGATATGCTTCAAAACGCAGGTCACGACTGGCAACACTTCCCAACCCCCCTTCCTCTCCGGGCAATCCTGTATTCAACACTACTGAATATACACCATCCTGTTTTAACTTTTTTTCAGGAATTAGTACCAGCATTTTTGTAAGGTTCTGATGTTCTATATCATAATATTCGTTATACTCGTGCTGTACATTATCAATAGTATCCTGTGCTACTGCTTTGCGTATATAACAGTTTACTTCTTGCTCCTTCTGTCCTTCACGCATACAGGTTTCATACAACTTAATAAACGGCCGTGCTTTGACAGGATCCATTGGTTGGTTAAATACCAAAAATATTTTGGTATCCAATCTTACCCACTTTTGATTATGCCGGGGATATGATTGTACCAGGTCCGGCCGTAATGTGTTGAATGTCCACATAAACGGTTGTTCCAACACATCACCGGATATTTCCGATTTTATACCTTTGGGTATAACCACTTTAAACTCAGTAGCTAATGGCAATTTGGTTTTTATCGTACACGTCAACGTAGTGGTGTTTACCCATCGGTACTGTCCTTCAACCGGCGGATTTATTATCATCGGGCCGGTACCGTTACCTTCCGGCAATTTCCCTAACGCTACCATAGGTGTGTTAAAAGATACACTAATGGTATCAACATCAGCCATGGTATCACTCTCTGGCGTCCAGGTTAACACCTGTAGTTCCGCGAAAACCGGTACGGATAAAAATATAGATAATAATATTACAGATAAATATGTATATTTTGCTAACACCCTTGTTTTCGCCATTTTTCCCTCCATTAGTTCCTTATAATTATTTAGACAATCCATACACCCAAAATTACGCATAAATATTCATACTATTGTTAACGACATGTATACAACAAGAACAGTACGGCCAGACTAAGGATATTTTACTAAATGTTTGTGGGAAGTCAAAACAGGAATTGAGTAACATATTAATTAGACAAAATATTTGTTATAATAATTTCATGTTCATCCTTAAACAAATGATATGCATTGCTTGTATGCTGTTAATTCCTCTTTCTGCTTCTGCACAAGAGATCCCTGAAGTAAATATTACTACCCCATGCCTTACTAACACAAAGTTTTATCAAGAGATAGTATGTGATGGTTTATTTCCAAGAAATTTAGGCGGCAAAACTTTTTCCCGCACGTTTTCGATACCGTTTGAAACAGTGTGGCAAAAAACAATTCAATGTTTCTCTGAATATAGCAAGGATCTTGAATTGTTAAAAAATGAAAGGTTAATTATTACCAGAAACTTAAATATACAACAAAACAGATTAGCACAACTATATTCTACTTATAGCGGTGGAAGGTCATATACGGAGAAAGACAGAGCTGATTATTTTGTTGGTAATGGACCACTCAATTTTTTTGTCTATACTAAACTCACATCGATTGATGAACATAACACAACAATAACTATGGGCAGTACGTTTGAAAACTCGTATGACGAAATGTTTTCTGTTAATTATGGAACGTACTCTACTCTTAAAAGAACTAATAAACAAGAATGGGAGATTAAAGCATCACAAAAAGGCGAAATTGAAAACGAGTTGCTTGATTGTATAGAAAACAAGTTATTACTTACAGACAAGTCAACCGGAACAATTCAAGGGATTGTAAGAGACAAAGATACTGGGCTTCCAATAAACGGTGCTGTTGTTGAAGTATTCACAGATAATGTTTTGAAGTATGTATCAACAACAGATCATCAAGGTAACTTTTTTACCAATATAAAAACTGGGAAGTATCTGATTTTTGTTTCTTTTATTGGATATATATCTGAACTCACAAAAAATGTTGATATCTCCGAGAATCAAACCAAAAGTTTAACTATTCAGCTAGAACATGGTGACTCTTCGCTCGTGGGATACTGGAAGTTTGAAGAAGGAAACGGGGATATTGCTTTTGATTATTCAGGATATAGAAATCATGGAATTATCTATGGAAACCCAAAATGGGTTACCACAGTGAGAAGAGCAAATACAGCATTGTATTTCGATGGTATAGACGATTATATTGAAATCCCCGCAAGCCAAAGCCTAATGTACCCCGGAACTGGAGGTTGGACTATTGATTGCCGGATAAAATGCGATACCGATAAATATCCTGCTGACACCTGTATTCTGTCTCAGTTATCCATCGGATATTCAGCATGTGATCCTTATAATTTTCGTATCAACGACGACTCGTTGTGTTTCAGGATAGATAATAATACAGGACAAACAATAAATTTAGAAACTAATAGTAAAATTGACAAAAACTGGCACCGGCTAACTGGTATTTATGACAATAACACATCCTCTACAAGTGTTCAATTGTATCTTGACTATAAATTATCCGCATCGGAGCTCACAAACGTTTCGATGGGTTCACGCATGGACGCTGTCTTCATCGGCGGCACTGCACCTGTAGATTTAAATGATAATAATGTTAGGAGTCATGTTGATATTGTTTTGAACAATTTTAAAGGTTTAATTGATGAGGCACAGATATATAACCGAGTAATTATACCTGAACGAAAAGCAAGAGTTACTACAAAGTAGGAGGTAAAGGGTTTACTTCTATGAAGTATTTAGTATAATAACACCTTACTAAAAAAATAGTTAAAACCATTGAAAGGGGATTTTTATTAATTTTTATGTCAAACGTATTACCTAAAAACGTACCGTTTTCGAAGGACGCGGAGTATTTTCTTAAGAACGAGACACAGTTTCGCCTGGGAAACTTAATGACGGAACGCTCGCATCCAATCACGCGTAATTTAAGCAAGGTTGCAGAAAAAAATACTAAGAAAGCACTGGAACAACTTAACCTCGTGGATTATCAGATCCCACCGGTATTCCAGCGTATGGCATACGAAAGCAAGCTTGACCTCGCAATTGATAAAGTAGAAGCCGCGTTGTTGAGAGGCAACAAAATCTTTTTTACCGGCTGCGGCGCTACGGGACGGTTAAGTATCCAGATGGAAGCCACCTGGCGCGGGTTCTGGCAGAACCTCACGGAGAAACATCCGGAGATCAAAAATAAGCTTAACTCCAGCGAGTTACCTAAAGACTTGGATACCCGCGTATTTAGTGTAATGGCTGGCGGCGATTTTGCGTTAATCAAATCAGTAGAAGGTTATGAAGATCAAACCGCATTCGGGAAAAAACAAATCCGTGACCTAGGATTAGGTAAAGGCGATGTTGTGTTTTCTATCACAGAAGGCGGTGAAACCTCGCATGTGATAGGTACCGCATGGGCTGGTGTGGAAGACGGCGCTGACGTTTTTTTTGTGTACAACAATCCTGACGCAATTTTGTGTGATAAAGTTATCCGGAGCCGAGAAGTTATCACTGACCCGAGAATTACAAAGATTAACCTCACCACAGGCTCACAGGCAATCACGGGTTCTACCCGCATGCAGGCAACCAGCAGTGAAACTCTGGTGGTATCCTCAATTATGGAAGTTGCGTTATACAGAATACTCTCAAAAACGTTATCAATGAAAGAATTGAAAACTATAGGATTAGACCCTGAGTACTGCGATATCCGTCATATGTCAGATTTGTCTTATGAAATCCCGGCAACAGTACGCACTGCGATCTCTGACTTCAGCAAAATTGTTGAGCTGGAAAGTGAAATTTACCGTACCGGCGGAAATTTTTATGCTATGGACGACCCTAATCCGGAGAAAGGGTATACGTTATACATAGCCGGAGATAAATCAAGTTTGATCGTACTGACTGACACCACGGAACGGTCACCAACATTTTATAACCCGCCCTTCCGGCCGATAGATAAACCGGAAGCCAAAGCTTCGGCAGTATACATGGTCCTCGACGCTAAGGATAATAACAGTGCATGGGAATCTTTATTGAAACACCCTATCCGCGGGATTAACTGGTCACAGGAAACCTACCGCCAGTTATTAGGCGATGAAACATTCCAGCGTATAAAAAATGACCTCCCGAAGATCGCGAATGAAGATATTCTGAAGTTTGTTATTTCCGGAGAGCAAGCACTTAAATTCCGTCCTACCGGCGCGGGTAATCTTGTTGTCGCGGTCTGTTACGGCGATGAGGTTGATACTTTGACTGACAAAAACTCATTTGTCCGCCGTACATTGGACTCCGCACGGGAAAAAGGCGGGAAGACGGCTATCGTTATAGTAACCCACAGAAAAGTTGATAAGTCAGCATTACCGAAGACAGATATACAGGTCATCGTAAAAAATGTCAGGATGTCAGCACTGTACACTACACAGGCAATAGTGTTGAAGATGCTGTTGAACTCATTATCTACGCTTGTGATGGTACGGTTAGGACGCGTTATGGGCAACTACATGACCTATGTATCGCCGAGTAATAAAAAACTTATTGACCGTGCAACACGGTTAGTTGTAGGCTTACTTGGTGTACCGTATGACATGGCAAACCATTATATCCACGATATACTCAAGAGTACGGAAGAAGCGCGTAAAGCAGGGAAAGGCCTTCCCGCACCGGTAAATATTGCGGTAGTACGCATAATGCTGGACGTAGATACCAATAAAGCGATTGAATTACTGGAACAGCATAACGGATTGATTGTCCCTACGCTGAAAGCAAGCGGTGTGGAATGGCACCCACCGAAATAATGTTTTTGTAGTAATAACTTATTATATACGCTTCAACGCACGTGCAGCGATGTCTTTACGGTAATGCATACCGTCAAATGAAATTTTGGATACTGCACTATACGCACGGTTAACAGCTTCTCTAATATCTTTACCCACACCGGTAACGCCTAACACACGCCCGCCGGAGGTAAGGATTTTTCCATCTATCGCAACCGTACCAGCATGGAAGACCGTGACATTAGAATCCTCCGCTGCAGCATCAAGCCCGGTGATAACTTTACCTTTAACATAACTCCCGGGATACCCGCCGGAAGCAAGGACAATACATACCGCTGCTAATTTACTGAACTCAGGTTTTAGTTCATACAATTTTTTTTCTGCGGTAAGTTCAATAATTTCCATAAGGTCATCTTCAAGTGCAGGAAGGGCCACCTGGCATTCAGGATCACCGAACCTGCAGTTAAACTCTATAAGGTACGGGTCGGAATTAACAATCATTAACCCAAAATATATCACCCCGTGGTACACAATATTTTCTTTCTTCAACCCGGTAAGGAAATTATTGAATATCCGTGCCTTAACTTTATCCCACATTTTAATATCTATCACCGGAGCGGGTACGTACGCACCCATCCCGCCGGTATTCGGCCCTTTATCATCGTCATAAACGCGTTTATGATCCTGTGACGGCAGCAT
Organism: Elusimicrobiota bacterium; assembly: GCA_041658405.1. Lineage (NCBI taxonomy): Bacteria > Pseudomonadati > Elusimicrobiota > Elusimicrobiota bacterium. The sequence goes on along the minus strand of JBBAAG010000077.1, from coordinate 4,946 downwards.
CGGGACAAGTGTTTCACCATCACAAAACGCCAGGATAGTCGCTTCCTCTCCATACCACCGTTGTTCTATTAATACCACATCCCCGGCAGAACCAAACTGTTTTTCGGTTACCATCTGCCTTACTGCCGTTGATGCTTGTTCCGGTGTATCACACACGATAACACCTTTCCCTGCAGCAAGGCCATCAGCTTTCACAACCACACCCTTTGAGGTTTTGAACATTTCTGCAATTGCGGCATCACCTTCCGCCACGGTCTTTACCTCTCGGTATGCGGCAGTAGGGATCCCGTGTTTTGTCATAAACATTTTTGAGAACACCTTACTCCCCTCAAACCGTGCAGCTGAAGAGGTTGGCCCGTATATTTTTAACCCCTGGGATTGAAACTTTTCCGTTATCCCCGCTACTAACGGCGCTTCCGGCCCGACGATAGTATAGTCCACCTTTTTTTCTTTAACAAATGAAAGTATACCGTCAATATCTTCCGCTGTTATCTTTGGCATGCAGCCTGCAATTGATGCAATCCCGCCGTTACCGGGTAAACAATATATTTTCCCAACTTCAGGCGACTTCGCGAGTTTCCACACCATTGCGTGTTCACGCCCGCCACTACCGATAACTGCCAAAACCTTTTTTGCCATCAAACTTGTCCTTATTTCAACGGATACTTCCCGGTAAAACATGCAGTGCAGAACGTTTTTTTATCAATCCCCGTAGCTTTAATCATACCTTCGAGTGACAGGAAGTGTAATGAGTCCACTTCAAGGTACCCCTTAATTTTTTCTACAGTATTATTGGCTGCAATAAGCTCTTCTTCTGTTGGAGTATCTATCCCATAAAAACACGGGTGTTTAATCTCGGGACAGCTTATCCTAAGATGAATTTCCTTTGCTCCGGCATCGCGGATCATACGCATAAGTTTCCTGCTTGTCGTCCCACGGACAATTGAGTCATCAACCACAACTATGCGTTTACCACGTATAACTTCTTCAATAGGGTTATACTTAATCTTCGCTCGAAAGTCACGGATTGACTGATGCGGCTGTATAAACGTCCTGCCGATATAATGGTTACGTATCAAGCCAGCTTCAAACGGCAATTTTGCTGTTTGCGCGTACCCCATGGCGGTACTATTCGCGGAGTCGGGTATCGGAACAACAATATCCGCCGGGACATTACTTTCTTTCACTAACTCTTCCCCTAACCGTTTCCGTACTTCATGAACATTCTTCCCAAAAATTGTGCTATCCGGCCGGGAGAAGTATATATATTCAAATATACAAAACGCTGACGGTGTCTTCAACCGTTTTTTAGCATCCGTAAAATACGTGGAGTTCATTCCTTTTTTATTTACGACAAGAATTTCACCGGGGTCAAGTTCACGGAGAAACTTAGCGCCAACCAACCCAAACGTACAAGTTTCTGATGAGAACACTACGGACTCACCGAGTTTACCGATACACAACGGGCGAATACCGTTTGGGTCGCGTACCGCAACGATACTATCTTTTGTGATCAATAGCAACGAATACGCGCCTTTCACCTGCCTGAGTGTCCACGGTAAGTCATGCACTAACGAGTTCGTCCATCCTTTTGTCAAAAGTACAGGGATAACCTCGGTATCCGATGTTGTGAGAAACTCGCAGCCGTATCCCTTTAACTGCTCACGCAATACATCAGAGTTCAGGAGGTTACCGTTATGCGCAATGGCAATATCTCCGACTTCCTTACAATACTTCACAAGTATCGGTTGAGCGTCACGCTGCGGGTCGGATCCTGCGGTAGAGTACCGCGTATGCCCGATTGCGATATTGCCCGGTAAACTATCCAGCGCTTTATCCTTAAATATTTCCGCAACTAAACCCACACCTACCTTACGGTTTAACCGTTTCCCATCGGAAGTTACTATCCCGGCAGACTCCTGCCCGCGATGCTGTAACCCATACAGCCCAAGATACGCGATATGCGCAGCATCACGGTTGTTGTAGATACCAAATATTCCGCACATTTATTCCCACATCCTTTTCTATAAAAATAATATTTTTTTACTGCTTAACCCTGTCTCTTACATACTCAACAATCGAAGTGAACAACGTGAATCCCTGCCCAAACTCATCTTCCTCCGTACCGGTTGCAGGACGGTAAGGATGGTTAATTTTAAATAAATAACGTTCCGGATGCGGCATCATCCCAAGAATGTTACCGTTATAATCCGTAATCCCTGCGATTGACATTATTGACCCGTTAGGGTTATACGGATATATTTCTGTTGGACGCCCAGTATGCGAATACTGGAACACAATCTGACCGTTCTCAACAAGATCCTGTAAAACCTTATCCTCAATCGCAACGAACCGCCCTTCCCCATGCGCTATAGGTAGGTCAATGATATCAGGTACATACTTCAGGAATTTACACCGTGTATTAATACTTTTCTTAAGCTCAACCCACCGGCATTCAAACTTCCCTGATGCGTTATCGGTTAGAGTTGCGGTTTGTTCCGGCGGCTGCCCAAACTTTATCTCACCCGGGAGAAGGCCAAGTTTGACAAGTACCTGAAAACCGTTACAGATACCTACGACAGGCTTCCCGTCATTCGCAAACTGCTTAACCTGAGGCCATAATTTGTACTTAAGTTCATTTGCCAATATTTTCCCGGATGCTACATCATCACCATATGAAAACCCGCCGGGGATAATCAAGACGTCATACTTCGACATTTTCTTACGGCCCGAGATAAACTCGTTGATATGCACTTGTTCAGGTACCGCACCAGCGAGTTTGAACGCTAACACCGCTTCATAATCGCAGTTGGTACCCGCAGTGCGGAGGATTAACACCTTTACTTCATTACTGTTTTTCATATATTTTTCTCCATCAAATATTTTCTATATCCCCAACCCATGTTTCCAAACCGTCATAAGTTCCGTCAACGATTCTTCCATAACAATCTCATTATCCAGCACACTTCTTAACCTCAACACAGGATCGGATATCGTAAAGCCTATACACCCGATTTTTGTACCTTTCATCATACGTTCAAACATTGCTGCGTGGCTGCGTTCAACTTCCACGACAAACCTGGAGTTTGACTCCGAGAATAATATATCGGTATCCATGAGTTTACGTTTATTTGAGTACCGGAACTCAAAAGGCACTTTTTTTAGTTCAATCTCCGCGCCAATACCGTTAGTGAACGCCATCTCCGCAAGAGTAGACCCGAGCCCGCCGTCACTGCAGTCATGGCAGGATAACACAATTTCTTTAGCTATCACCCGGCCTAGCGCATACATATCCTCTCTTGCGCGGTCACCATTAACTTTAGGAACGGAATTACCAATACACCCGTTAATCCTGTAATACACTGACCCGCCATACTCGTCATACGTTGTCCCGAGAAGGTATATCAAACTCCCGCGTTTACGCCAGCCTGACATAACAGTTTTTCGTACATCCGGAACGATACTGATCGCGGAGATAAGCATAGTACCCGGAATTGACCGCGAAACGCCTTTTATATCTACATACTCATTATTAAGACTATCCTTCCCTGAGATAAACGGCGTACCATAAAGTTTCGCGTAATCATAACACGCTAATGCCGCACGGACAACACCCGCCATCTGCTGCGGCTTATTCGGGCTACCCCAACAAAAATTATCGAGTAACGCTGCATGACGGAGATCACCGCCCACAGCAACGATATTACGTAACGCTTCATCAATCGCGCTGGCAGTCATCCAGTAAGGATCAATTTTCCCGTATTGCGGATTAATCCCGCAACTAACCGCAAAACCTTTATACTTCTCCGCCGGTGTATTAAACTGCCCGGAACAACTTACCGGCCAGGAAACACACGCATCACCCGGCCCGCCATGTTTCCCGAGTAACGGCTTAACCACGGTTTGACCTTGTACTTCATGGTCATACTGCCGGATAATCCATTCTTTACTACACACATCATGGTCACCCAAAACTTTTTTTAGTATCCCCGCAACTGCACCGGGAACACCCGCTTTTTTCGCTAAGACACTAGCATTAGGTTCTTTATTAACAACATTAACCCATTTCGCTTGTTTATGAAACCTTGGATACCCGTGATGAAGGAATAGCATCTCAAGTTCCCCAATTTTTTTGTCGTTATAGTACATCTCAAGTTTTTTGGTATCCGTAAACTCACCGAGGACGGTAGCTTCAACATCTTCATTTTTGAATAACTGCAATATTTGTTTTAAACACTTCTTCGGGACGGAAAGAACCATCCGTTCCTGTGCCTCGGATAACCATATCTCCCACGGGAGTAATCCTTCATACTTCAACGGTGCACGGTCAAGGTACACCTTCACCCCGCACTCTTCCCCGAGTTCACCTACTGCCGAAGAAAAACCGCCCGCCCCGCAATCGGTAATCGCGGTGTAAAGATTGAGATCCCGTGCTTGCATCAGGGTATCCAAAACCTTTTTCTCAACAATAGCGTTCCCTATTTGTACAGGACTCAACGGCGTATCTTTATCAAGGCTTAAACTAGAAAATGTCGCACCGTGTATACCATCCCTGCCTGTACGCCCACCTACTGCTACCACAACTTCACCGGGATGCACAGCTTTGAAACACTTATCTTTTGGTATGATACCCACGGTACCGCAGTAAACTAACGGGTTGTATACAAACCCTTCATCAAACACTACCGCGCCATTACCTGTGGGGATACCCATACGGTTACCATAATCCTTAACACCTGACACCACGCCTTTGAATATCCGTTTTGGATGAAGTACGTTCTCCGGTAATTTAGTTGAAGGATAATCCAGCGGGCCAAAACAAAAAACGTCAGTATTCATCACAGGTTTCGCACCTAACCCCACCCCCAGGATATCGCGGATAACACCGCCGATACCTGTCCCTGCACCGCCATAAGGTTCGATTGCAGAAGGATGGTTGTGTGTCT
>JBBAAG010000076.1 GCA_041658405.1 Elusimicrobiota bacterium | reverse complement strand
TATCATTACCCAATGCGAGATCGACTTTTGCTTCAATAAACTCGCCGGGGTTGGCTTGTTTCACCCCGAAATGCGCAGCCAATATTTTTTGTGTAATTGTTTGTCCCATATTTTTACCTTCTATAAATCCTTAAGACGGTTATAACTGTGCCCGCAATTTAGGTTTTACGGCCTGCCCTTTAGTTTTCGTCGATATAATTTTGTTCAACGCGTTAACGTATGCTTTGACACTGGCGTCAATAATGTCAGTAGACCGTCCCCGGCCAACATACGTATCGTGCTTATATCCAACTTTTACGGTTACTTCGCCCAGCGCGTCCTGCCCCTGCGATAATGCGCGTAACGAGTAGTCTAGTAATTCGCAGTGAACCCCCGCGATTTTGTCAATCGCGCGGTACGCTGCGTCTACCGGCCCATCGCCACAAGCAGCTTCCTGGTACGACTTCCCTTCTTTTTTCAACCGTACAGTTGCTGTGGGGATAGTGTCAGTACCCGACGATGTGTGGTGGTATGCCAGTTCGAAAAACTCGGGGACTTTACCCGCGGATTCTTCGACTAACGCCAGAATGTCTTCGTCGAATACATACTTTTTTTTGTCCGTTAAAATTTTGAACTTCGCGAATACGTCTTCCACTTTTTTTTCGGGTAATGTGCACCCCAGCTCGGCTAACCGTTTAACAAATGCGTGGCGGCCCGAGTGTTTACCCAGTACTAACCGGCTTTCCGGAATACCTACGGTTTTGATGTCCATAATCTCGTAGGTTAACCGGTTCTTGATCAACCCGTCCTGATGAATCCCGGCTTCATGCGCAAATGCGTTATCCCCGACAATCGCTTTGTTCGGTTGTACAACTATCCCAGTCATACTGCTGACCATTTTTGATGTGCGGTATAGTTCCGGAGTTTTGATACCCGTAGTGACGTTCAGTGCGTTTTTACGGACATATATACCCATCACAGTTTCTTCCAATGACGCGTTACCTGCGCGTTCGCCTAGCCCGTTGATCGTGCATTCAACCTGCCGTGCGCCGTTAGAAACTGCAGCTAAACTATTAGCTACAGCCATACCTAAATCGTTATGGCAATGCACACTGATTATTGCTTTATCAATATTCGGTACACGGTTGAATAACGTTTTTATGGTTTCACCGTACTGCCAGGGTAATGCGTACCCCACAGTATCCGGGATATTGACAGTTCTCGCGCCGGCTGCGATCACGGCTTCCACCACACGGCACAAATAGTCAATGTCGGTACGTGAAGCGTCTTCCGCTGAAAATTCTACGTCGGGCGACAATGTCCGCGCGTATTTTACTGCTGATTTTGCCATCTCCAACACTTCATCCTGCGACTTTTTCAGTTTTGTTGTCAAGTGTATCTCGGACGTCGCGATAAACGTGTGGATCCTCGGGCGTTTGGAATACTTCACAGCGTTCCAGCACGCGTCAATATCTTTTTTTATCGTACGCGCCAGCCCGCAAATTTGTGGTCCCCGCACCTTTTTCGCGATTAACGATACTGCTTCGAACTCGCCTGGGCTCGAAATCGGGAACCCGGCTTCGATAACGTCGACACCTAACCGCGCTAACTGGTAGGCGATCTCAATTTTTTCTTCTGTATTTAAACTCGCGCCCGGAGATTGTTCTCCATCGCGTAAGGTTGTGTCAAATATGATGACACGGTTCTTATCTTGTATATTACTCATAGACCCTTCATTTTTTTCTTTTTGCCCAGTTCTGCGGGCGTAAGGACCGCACAACAGAGCCGGCTTGCCACATTTCCATATTCCGCATTTGTTCCAACTCTTTTGACAATTTTTTCCGGTAGTCCGGCGCGTTGTTGGCTTTTAACACAATCGCGGTTTCCTTCCCGGTTTTTACGCTTTTATAAAGTCGGTCAAATACCGGCTGTGACGCTTTTCTAAACGCATGACGCCAGTCCAAAGCGCCGCGTTGCGCTGTGGTACTACAGTTTGCATACATCCAGTCCATACCGTTTTCATCAACAAGACGGATCAAGCTTTGTGTTAATTCTTCCACAGTTTCATTAAACGCTTCACTCGGAGTGTGCCCGTATTTACGTAAAACATTGTACTGTGCTTCAAACATACCTTCCAGCGCGCCCATTAATACACCGCGTTCACCTGTGAGGTCGCTATACACTTCCTGCTCAAATGTTGTCTCAAACAAGTACCCGGACCCAATAGCAATACCTAACGCCAGAGTACGTTCTTTTGCGCGGCCGGTATAGTCCTGGAATACAGCGAAACTGCTGTTGATCCCGCTACCCGCGAGGAAGTTACGCCGTACAGACGTCCCGCTGCCTTTTGGCGCAACCAGGATTACATCAATATCTTTCGGCGGGATAATCTTTGTTTGTTTTTTGTATACAATAGAAAATCCATGAGAGAAATATAATGCTTTACCTTTGGTTAAGAAAGGTTTTAACTTAGGCCATTGTTTCATTTGTCCTGCATCGGAGATCAGGTATTGTATGATAGTACCCTTTTTTGCGGCTTCTTCCAGAGGTAACAAATTTTTCCCGGGCTTCCACCCATCTTTTATTGCTTTATTCCAGTAATCTTTTTCTTCCGGGCGCTGGCCAATGATAACATTAAACCCGTTATCCCGCATATTCAAAGCCTGTGCAGGGCCTTGTACGCCGTAACCAAGCACAACAATAATTTCATTCTTCAGTACTTGGCGCGCCTTCTTCATCGTAAATTCTGTCCGCGTGATAACCTGTTCTAAAGTTTTGCCGAATCTTAATTTCATAACCTTTTTGTTCTCCTTATTCCTATTTATTTATGTTCCACACTTTTTTTAACTGTACTACCACCTGCTGGATTACTGCCCCGGGCTACCGCCACAACGCCTGTACGGACAAGTTCTTTTATCCCATAAGGTTTTACGAGGTCAAGGAAAGCTTTGATTTTATCCTCGTCCCCGGTTACTTCCACGATAACAGTTTCCTGCCCGACATCAATAATTTTTGCACGAAAAATATCGGCGGTCTGTAATACTTCAAACCTCGTATTTTTGTCAATCTTAACTTTAACCAGCGCAAGGTCGCGTTCAATATGGTCAACTGCACTGAAATCCATAACTTTAACCACATCGATGAGTTTATTCAACTGTTTCTCCACCTGTTCGAGTATACGATCATCCCCGCGGACAATGATTGTCATCCGTGACAACGACGGGTCTTCAGTTTCACCAACGACCAGTGAGTCGATATTAAACCCGCGTGCTGCGAATAGTGTTGCGATCCTCGCAAGGACACCGGGTTTGTTCTCTACTAACGCGGAAATTGTTCTCCGCATAAAATTAGTGCGCTCCCTTCGAAAATAAATGTAATACTTAAAAAGGAGATACGGCGGTTAAGTCCCCATATCTCCTTAACTTTTCTATAATTAATGTAATATTACTATAAACCTACTCGGTTTGTCAAATATTTGCGTCATTAAAGCACACACAGTATGGGTGTTTGCTCAATAGCCTTTTCCGCGGCCGGAAAACGCTGAAGCCGCTCACTACCCACACTGTGTGTGTCTATACACGAATATGATTAAATATTGTTTTTAGTAATTGGATTTATGTATAATTATATGTAGCAAATAGTTAACCAATACTTTAATGTAAACGGGGGAAAATTAAAAAAATGCGCCCGGAAGAAGCTAAACAATTAACCGAAGTACTAAAACAAGTGGATTTTTTAACCTATCTATCGTTTAGTGATATGGAATCCATAGCGGATAGTGTTTACCATGTAAAGTACCGCAAAGGACAAACGATTATCCGTCAGGATGACGAAGGAGATACATTCTTTTTGATAGTGAAAGGTAAAGTATCCGTTGTTCTAGAAGAAGGGTTTAGTAATAAAAAGTTACTAAAACACCTTGGTCCTGGCGAATACTTTGGAGAGATGTCGTTACTAACTGGCGCACCACGGACCGCCACGATTGTTGCTGATGAAGATTCTGAATTTTTTGTACTGCACAAACTTGATTTCAAGCGTACACTCCAAAAAAATCCGGCAATAGCAGACCTCATAGGCCGGACGTTTTCACATAGGAAGTTACAGTTAACACTCAAAGGCAGTTCTGAAGTCACACCGGAAGGTATGTCGGACAAGATAAAGAAATTTTTTGGGATCTAGTCTCCGGGTACGGCGTCAAGCTGACAAGTGTGAACATTATCACATTGACTACTTGTTGTTTATTAACTATTAATATAAGGGCAGTAGTTGTAATTTGAAGTAATAGTTTAGAATAAGTAAAGCGAAAGGGAATAAATTTTTAAGGAATTCAAATATTCTGAATGAAAATTTATTCTCTATAAAGTCATTGTATTTAGAAAGAACAAATGGTAGACATCGCGAAACTAGTCAGTTCTAATGCTGTAAGTAAAACCTCGAGGGGTGTTTTTTTGCCTAAAACCCCGGTATTTTTGATTAAATTAAATGATTATATGGAGAACAAAGTTATGAACTTTTTACGATGGTATTTGGATGTTGGTAAGATTCAAAGAGTAATTTTAATCCCTATGGTGTTACTCTTGTTGCTGATAACATCGCAAAACAGTATGGCAATCTTCAATTATTCTACATACACCTTCACCGGTGCATCAGTGGGGTACGACGTTACGCGTGATACTGACGGGAATACGTATGTCATAGGTAACACAATCGATGGTGACCAGGAGATATGGTTGGGTAAATACAATGCGGCAATGGTGTTAATCGCGAGCTATACGGTAAACAATCCTCTTGGCGCGGATAACGGGTACGGGATTATGGTTCACCCAAACGGTAATATTTACTGCACAGGCAGTGCGTATAATGATCAAGGTAAAAAATGTGTCTGGGTGGGGCAGTTTGACCCGTATCTTATGTATATAACATCTTATACAGCAATGCAGGGTTCTGGGGATTCTATTGGCCGTGGTTTGTGTAAGAACCCTAGTGGCGAAATAATTGTTACCGGCGAAAAAATTGGTACTGCCAAAGATGTTCTCCTGCTTAGACTAAATTCCGAAACTTTAGGACTACTCTCACAGACCGGCTATTCAACAAGTTTTGACCAGGTTGGTTATAGCGTAGTATCTGATAATTCAGGTAACCTGTTTATATCGGGCAGTAATATCAGTGCTTCTACAGAAGACCTTGCGGTTTTTAAATTTGATTCAGGGCTATCCTATTTAAAAACAGAAACAATAAACGGGACAAGCGGTATGCCGGATTTCGCGTATGACTTAAAACTTGTAGGTACCCAACTATTCATTGCGGGTAGTGTTGGAAATAATGCGAATGACGAAATTTTTATTGGTAAATGGGAATCAACGTCATTAGTATTTCAATCAAGCGTTGTGGTGTCAGGAATAGGTAGTTATGATGAACGCGGGTACGGGATTGATACAAACAATATTGATAGTATTTATATTGTCGGTACTGCCACAACATCGTCCGGAACCGATATATTTTTAGGGAAATACAGTTATAATCTCCAGCTAGTTTCCAGTATGACATACTCATCACCCGGAGTTTTCTTTGATAACGGGAACAAAGTGTGTGTGGATAGTATAACAAAAGACGTTTATGTTATCGGTAATACGAATAATAGCGGGCTGAGGTTATGGTTGTCTAAACATATTGAAGACACTTCTCCCTCGCAAATTACCGGCCTCTTAGCCGTTACAAATTCTCAGGTACAGCTTACCTGGACCACACCGGGGGATAATGGTTTCAACGGTAACGTTATCGGCGGAAAATGGCAAATAAACTATTCCTCTGCACAAAACGTAAATCCTACCGGTATAGGAGCGTACAATTTAGTTATATCAACTGATTATGTACAGGGACAAACGTATTCACAGGTATTGACCGGATTGAGACCGAGGACAACATACTATTTTTGGATTCGCGCGCAGGATGAAAGTAGTAACTGGTCCGTATGGTCAGACACAAAATCTGCTATTACAAGCAGTTTTGTGTTATCCTGGACTTCAGCAGAGACAGAAGGTGCGTGTAGCGTCGCCTGGGGCGATTATGATAATGACGGTGATTTAGACCAGCTAGCAGGGAAGAATGGATATAACCGTGTATACCGTAATAATGGCGACGGGACATTTACAAATACCTGGACTTCATCAGAAAATGAACAGACCCAAAGTGTTGCCTGGGGCGATTATGATAATGACGGTGATTTAGACCAGTTGATAGGTAATGTGGGTCAGGTAAAACGTATATACCGCAACAATGGAACGGGGACGTTTACAAGTGTATGGACTTCAGCAGAAACCGGGAATACCAGCAGTGTCGCCTGGGGTGATTATGATAATGACGGCGATCTGGATCAATTGGTGGGAAATTATAGTCAGAACCGAATATACCGCAACAATGGCGACGGAACGTTTACGAGTATCTGGATTTCGCCGGAAAGTGAAACCACGTTAAGTGTTGCGTGGGGCGATTATGATAATGACGGCGATCTGGACCAGTTGGTGGGGAATAACGGGCAGAACCGTATATATCGTAACGACGGCAATGGGACATTTACAAGTGTATGGACTTCTGCAGAAACTGAAAATACTACCGGTATTGCCTGGGGTGATTATGATAATGACGGTGATTTGGATCAGTTGGTAGGGAATTATAACCAACCAAACCGTGTCTACCGCAACAATGGCGACGGGATGTTTACAAGTGTATGGACTTCAGCGGAAAGTGAAAGTACCAACGCTATCGCGTGGGGTGATTATGATAATGACGGGAAGTTGGACCAGGTAGTTGTGAATGAGAATCAACCAAACCGTGTATATCGCAACAACGGCGACGGGACGTTTACAAGTGTATGGACTTCAGCGGAAATCGGATACACTAGGGGAGTTGCGTGGGGCGATTATGACAATGACGGTGATCTAGACCAGTTAGTAGGGAATGATGGGCAAACAAACCGGGTATACAAATCATTAGAAGCTGAGTTTGGGAATACAAATTCAATTCCTGCTACACCGTCTACGGGTTTTGCTACACAAATATCAACTCAGAACGCTCAACTTGAATTACGGTGGAATTACTCTACCGATTCTGAAACAACACAGCAAAAAGGGTTGTACTACAACGTACGTATTGCCACGGAATCTATCACAAACAGCCTGAGCAAATGGATAGTATCACCGAGTACCGGCGCAGGAACTGCATCATTTGGCAATTATCCTCACGGGTACGTAGTTGCAGCCTCAACTCAGCCTGGGTTGAACCTGTCAAACATTAGAGAAGGAGTTACGTATTACTGGCAGGTACAGTCTATCGATACCGGCCTGCGGAAATCCGCGTGGTCAGTAGAACAGTCCACATATGTACAACACTATACCTATACTCACGTATGGGATGGCGACGGGGCGGACGGCTTCGCGTCGAATCCACAGAACTGGATGTACGACATAGCGCCAAGTACCGGTGACAATATCGTGTTTGGCAGTAACAACCCAACGAAAAGTTGTACATGGGACATCCCGAAATCGGTTAATATCGGCAGTATGACTATAACCACGGACTACCTCGCGACGGTTAATATCAGTACAAACGTTACGTTTAATGACACATTAACGATTTCCAGCGGTACGTTTGTAATTAACACCGACAGTATCACGATTATGAGTAATATGCTGTACAATGGCGGCGCGTTTGACGCGCGTACGAGCACCGTCTGTTTCTACAGTACCAGCACAACAACGGACCACTGGATGACGTTACTCGACAACACAACGTTCTGGAGTTTGGAAATCTGGAACAAAGCCGAGCGTACGATGTTCTGTCAGAATACGAAATTGTATATTACCGGCAATTTTACGAAAGAAGGGTGGATCTCCGGGCTGGGCGGCAACGGCGTGTTCAACACATCAAACTCGACGGTAACCTTACGCGGCGATGCGCGGAACGGATACGGTACGCTAGACAACACTATGACAAACAGCAAGTGGATCCTCGACGGTGTTAATCGGCAGTATATGTATAACGGCGCGTTAAACGGTGTGTATGACCTTGAAATAAACAAAATTAACGGTAGTACAGTAACGTTGTCCAGCGGCGGGCTGGATGTTACGAACGACCTCGTCACAAAATACGGCGTGTTAGAATTTAATAATTCTAATAATGTCAGGGTACAGCGTAACCTCACCGTGACAGAACCCGGGTATTTGAACTACGGCAACGGGGCGATATCTCCGTATGGAAATAAGGATACCGTCATAAACCTTCCAGTGAATCAAACGCTGGGTAGTTTATATGCATACGAAAAAAATAGCGGGTATTCTGTTAGTTTAGTAAACGATATTACTATAATGCAGTCGTTCACTACCGGCGGGAATACTGATATCCGCAACAGGAAAGTTACGGTCTACGGCGACCTTGATCTCAAGAGCGCTGCGTCGTCCGGTTTCAGTTCGGATGGGTCCACAGTGACAGTCTACGGCGGAGTGAAGTCTAACCCTGCGGCGTTCAATGTACTGAAATTTGCCGGCGGGTCGGGGTATATCTCGTCAACCCAGACCGCGAATGTATTAATAATTTCTACCGGTGCGGTAGTATATTTATCCGGCGCGCCCAGCTTGTTGACGGTTAATAACAACAGCGAAATATACGGACAGTTCGATATACGTAACAGTACGTTTACGGCTTATGGGCCGGTAAGTGTTCATTCTGGCGGTATTCTTGACCTCTCAAACGCATCTTACAACGGTTCAGTCGTAAAACTCGCGAGTGGTATTACGTTTGAACCTGGAAGCAAGGTTGTCGCGGATTCGTTAATGGACAGAATAACTTCACCTGCAGGTGAGTACTATAGTTTTACGGTTACCGCAGGGACAGTAAATCTTATGGGGTTGAGTATAGAAAACCTAAACTCCAACGGTATGATGTTGAATACCGGGACTTATATAGCCAACTTTTCAAGCGTAAGTTTTATTAATCTCGCGCCAAACGCACGAGCGTTAAATGTTATGCTTGCCGGGACTACGCAGTATACGTTCAGCAACTGCTTCTTTGACACAACAGTTACCACCAACGTTGCGGTTAGCAGTTTATCCGCACCGGCATACATAAAGATGCTTAACGCATCAGGTGCAAAAGCTGGGATTATATATGAGTATGACCCGAATAACATGGTATTTTGGACAGTACCGTCTGACCCTATGAATTTATCGGGGACGGTAACGAGTTCTACGAGTATTACCTGGGACTGGGTTGACGCTACTGAAGACGAACAAGGGTATAAAGTGTATACCAGCACATCGTGGTTACTAACAACATTACAGGTGAATGCCAATACATGGATAGAAAATAATCTTGTACCGAACACTGAATATCTGCGGTTTGTTGCAGCGTATAACCCGATTGGCGTGAGTTCAACAGCCGTAGTATCGAAATACACAAACGCTGCGCAGCCAACCGGATTATATGTAGTATCTTCAAGTTCGTTCTCCACAACACTCGCGTGGGATGCTAATAATCCCGCAGGCACAATGTACGAGATAAATTATTCAACCACGTCAGCGTTTGATGGAACAGGAGATAAATTTACTTCGTGGGCGGTAATGACTTCAACAGTGGTAACGAATCTTGTGGAATTTACAAATTATTATTTCCAGGTACGCGCGAAAAACGGGAATGAGGTTAACACAGGGTACAGCGCGTATGTTTCCACGCTTACTCTTGACGGGACAATACCGGCAGTGGTAACACTGGAATCACCGGGTGATGCACAAACTGTTACAAATGCAACGGTAAACTTTAACTGGTCAAACTCTATTGATACCGGGTCGGGTGTTAAGTATTACGAACTGGTTATTGATGACGATTCAGGGTTTGGGTCAGTAAATTATAGTTCTTCACCAATAGTTTCCCAGGCGGATGTATTGATGACTGAAGGAACCTATTACTGGAAAGTCCGTGCGGTGGATAACAATAATAACCAATCCGAGTGGCCTGCGTATAATAAGGTTTACATCAATATCGCACCAGCTGCGGTGACGGACTTATCCGCTACTCCGGTGTACGAGCGTAAGGTTAATTTAACGTGGACCGCGCCGGGTGATGACGGGAATGTTAATACGTTAAGTGGTAAGTACCGTATAGACTGGGATGTTAATCCTAATATCGGATGGAACTACAACACGTTTGATGTCGAGATTACAACATCTGTTTCAGCAGGAACTCTTACAAATATATCAATCCCTGACTTTACGTCAAACACATCGTTCTATTTCCGTATATGGTCGCAGGATGATAATGGTAATTGGTCAGAATTATCTAACGGTGCAACGGCATATCCTGTTGACCTCACCACCCATGTGTGGGACGGCGGCGGGGCCACAAACAACGCGTCGGAAGCTGCGAACTGGGTTGATGATATTACCCCGGGAAATAATGATTCGGTAAAGTTTGATACTACGAACCCGAACAAAGCGTGTTACTGGAATATGAGTAATATTAACATTTCAACTATAACGCTTGACGTAGGGTTTTCCACAACTGTTGTAACGATGTCGTCAATGACAATACTTGGCAATTTTGTAGTAAACGCAGGGACTTTTACTACGTCCGGCGTAGCGGATTATACTCATCAGGTAAAAGGTAATTTTGTACAAACCGGAGGGTATATAACCCTTTCCCGCGGGAAAGTGTTATTTACCGGCACTGGCGCACAAACGGTACAGCTGCAATCCGGGAGCCAACTAAGCGGGTTTGACATCAATTCCTCGTCGTCAGTACAAATGATGGCACCGTTAAAAACTTACGGCAATTTTAATCTGATCTCAGGTGAATTTATCGCCGGTGATTTTAACCATACCATAGGCGGTAGTTCGGGGAATTTCACGGTTACCGGCGGGACATTGACCGCGTGCTTTAGCACAATGACGTTTACCGGCGGGCAGCCGTATATTACTCTTACTCCGGGGACAAGTTTTTATCATGTAGTCCTGAACAGCGGCGAGTGGATTTTTAACTCGCAGTTCAGCGCAAATGGTAATTTTACAATTATCAACGGGTCAAGGCATCCTACACTGGGACAGTTGAACTCAACAATATATATCGGCGGCAATTTCTTGATCAACGGCGGCGGGTTTTCGTTTAAAGGGTCAACTGTGACATTAAAAGGCAACATGGGATATATCAACACAAGTATTTCCGGAGGTAGCGGTCAGCTTATTATGGCGGGTAATGCAACACAGTACGTTCATGGCACCGCTATGACACTGACGAAAGATTTTGTGATAAACTCGGGGAACGATGTGATATTACAAACTGATATCAGTGTTAATAGCGTATTGATACAAAACGGTACGTTAAAACCGGAAGACCATACTATTACTTTAGTATTGTCACAAACCGGGATAACGACAGGATATTGGCTGCAGACCGGAGGTAGTTTTGTTGCCGGGACTGGCAGCGTGATATTCAAAGGCGGGTCAAGTGCGTTAGGATTTGTAGTTACACCTTTACCGGGTAACCCGTTCTACAATATGACCGTTGGGACGGCTGGGTACTTGATGAAGTACGTAATTGCGGATAGTACATTGACGGTGAGTAATAGGTTTACAATTGCAAACAGCACATTTAATACCGGGAGTTATTGCCATACAGTCAGCACATTTATTGCAACCCGCGGCAATTTTATTGGCGTAGAAAACACAACGTTTACCGTTAGCAATATGCTTAATCTTAACAACGGTGATTATGCTACTCCCAGGATTTGGATGCATAGTGCAACTCAGGGTTCAAGATGGAACCTGTACCTCGTCCCCGGTGCGGGACAGTTAGTCCGCGGGGTGAATGTCCAGGATTCGCAGGCTACGGGGCAAACAATTACTGCTACACAAAGCACGAATTCGGGCAACAACGTAAACTGGTCGTTTAGCGACGACGGTATTGGCATATTCACCGGCGATTTCACACAACCCGGCGGGTCGTTATATGACGGAGGCAGCATAGATGCAGGATACGGTATCGCAGTGGATACAATAACTGCCGATGGGCCGTACGTATACGTCGCGGGGATGAGGAATAACGCCAGTAAAGACTGGTTTGTTGTTAAATATAACAACACCGGCGTGATGCTGGCGTCATCTACGTACGATTTTAACGGTGACGACTACGCTCAGGGAGTTAAGGTGAACTCAGCCGGGGAAGTGTATGTTACCGGGTATTGTGACTCAAATATTGTTGTCGCAAAATATAGTTCAGGGTTGGTGTTTATCACATCGGCAACATTTAACGTGGGTTCCGGCGCGGCGGTAGGGTATTCCCTTGCGTTGGACAGCAACGGTAATGTATTTGTATCCGGCTATGGGAGTAATGACAGCGATAATGACGGGTGCCTACTGAAATACTCACCGTCACTGGTGTTCATAGCGTCAGCTGCAGTAGCAACCGGAAGTTTTCTTGAAGATAGTTTGATGGATGTTAAAGTTAATAAACAAAATAACGTGTTTGTATCAGGGTATAGCGGGTTCATGTCGGATAACTGTTTGTTCTCGTATACAAATAATTTGGTGTTTGTATCCTCCACCACTATTTCCGGAGGATTATCAGATTTCGTTCCAGTAGAGTCTAACAACGCAGGCAGCAGTATTTTCGTAGCGGGGCAAAATCAAAATTCTGACCTTGTATTGTTAAAATATGATACCAGTCTGGTACTCCAGTCGTCAACCACATTTGATACCGGCGGGGTTGATAGTATTGCTGGTATGGCAGTAAGCCCGGCGGGTAACGTGTACCTTGGCGGGAGTACCGGTGTTCAGGGATATGAAAACTATTTCACGGTTAAATATACTCAGGGATTAGTGAAAATATCGTCTGAAGTGTATGTTAATAATGATGGCAATAACAGGGCGGCTGACCTCACGGTTGACAGTACCGGCGATGCGTACCTCACCGGATATTTTAATAGCAATATCACTCAGAACTGGGACATTCGCACACTTAAATTTACGATGACAGATCCGGTAATTGTGCATAGTTCACATGTATGGGACGGAGGCGGGACGACAAATAACGCGTCAGAAGCTGAGAACTGGACGTACGACGTTGTTCCAACTACCGGTGACGCTGTGTTGTTTGACAATACAAACAATTCGAAGTACTGTTCGTGGGACATCGCGAACGTGCAGTTATCCTCATTTACTTTAGGTGTTGGATTCTCAACCACAGTAGTTTTGGCTGTACCGTACGCGTCGAGTTTCACAGTGACCAACGATTTTGTTATTAACGCAGGCAATCTCTTGGCAAGACTGGGGTCGTCGGGAACTGTTAACATCCGTGGTAACTGGATACAAACCGGCGGGTATGTTAACTTAAAATCTTGGATAAACTCCGGGTTTGCAGTTAACTTCGACGGTAACGGGACACAAAACGTTACCACCCTGGACAACGGCAGTACGTTTGGCAGTTATTTGCAAGTAGGGGAAAACTCGACGGTGACCGCGAACGGGAATTTGTTGATGGAACGTATCAATGTTATGGGCACGCTCGACCTCGGGACCGGGTTTGTACACAGTATTACGTATCAGGATATCAGCGGCGGCGGAAGCGTGTACGGCGTGCTGGATATCCACAACTCTACATTAACCATTTCAGGGACAGCACGGTTTGGTATCAGCGGGACGTTGAAAATGGATAACGGTAACGGATTAATCCGTCTTGAAGAAACAACTGGGATTTCGATCTACAGCAGTAACGGCAAAATTATTGCGGATTCACAACTAGACGTTATCACCAGCACTGCGCCGGGACAAGTTTATACCGGTATAGTTATTAACATGGACCAGGACAGTGTCGTGATCGCCGGAGCGAGTGTTACGATCACAGGGTTGACAATGAACTCCGCAGGGTTAGATTTTTATAATCTGTACTCCTCAAACGTTGTCTTTGCGAATAATATTAGTTTCACAAATATGCCGCCGTCATACATGTACAACGCAGGTGCGTTCTTTACAAACTTAAACGGTGATTTCCAGTTTGACAGTTGGGCGTTTGATACAACCTTATCCACAAACGTTGAGGCGGGAAGTATTGGCGCAAGTGTTGGGTCAGTGAAAATGACGAACGCTACCGGCATAAAAGCCGGGCCGAACTACGAACTTGACCCGAACAACGTTGTGTTCTGGTCCACTCCGTCCGCTGCAGCGAACCTGTACGCGGTTACCCGAGGGACGGGATCGATTGAATGGAATTGGACTGACGTGTCAAAAGATGAAAAGTATTATCGGTTACGTAAAAACACAGATGAACTGGTGATGGAACTACCATGGAATACTACGTATTACACAGAAAACGCGTTAAATGCGAATACAACGTATTACCGCAAAGTTGAGGCGTATAATGTGTTAGGTACCAGTGTTACAAGTGAAATTTTTGGGGTTACTTACGCCCGTCCTCCGCTGAACACATACGTTTCCGCACGGACGTCGTATAGCGTTACTATAGAATGGAATACAAACGACAACCCAGGATATACTCGCTGGGGCGTTATCGGATCAACTGACGGGTTTGTGACAAGCACCACAACGCTTGCAGTGTTTGGGAATAACCTTGTAAATCCACAGTTTGTTCAAATAGGGTTAAACTCTGCATCTACGTATTACTATAAAGTCCAGGCGTTTAATGAAAACGGAGTAGCGACTTCCTACGACG
>JBBAAG010000075.1 GCA_041658405.1 Elusimicrobiota bacterium | reverse complement strand
CACGGTACGCAAGGTGATAGTAATTATTCATTACCCCGTAACAGTACCGGCACTGCGCAAGGCGGTGAGCAGCGTGATCGTGGTGCGCGTATGCGCGAGATGCGCCAGATGGTAGAATCCGCAGCAAAGACCGACCTTACAGGCAGTTTAGCGGTAAATAATGACGCTAAAAGTAAAACTATACTCCATCTTAATTACGTTAAAGCAAAAGATATGGCGGTAATGCTGCAAATAATGATCCCTGATATCACAGTCTATGCGCATGAAGAATTGAATGCGTTAGAAATTTATGATAATCAGCAAAATATAAGTGAAGCAAAAAAACTTGTTGAGATCAGCGACCTACCCAAACGCCAAGTAGTTATTGAACTGCAAATCCTGGAGATCAGCCGTACAAGGTCATTGGATATCGGTGTGGAAATAACCAACTGGTCGATAAACCTCCAGTCAATACTTCCCCCAAACACTGTTAATTCCAACAGTATAGGGAACATCCTTTTTGGCAACATCACAGCCAAAGGGTTGAAGACGGATATCAAAATTTTGGCAACACCAAAAATTATGATCAGCAACCGCCAACTTGCGCAGATTCACATCGGTGATCGTATACCTTACGAAGTCGCCAGTGGCGGTACCGGCGGATCTATACTATATACCGTTCAGTTTGTGGATGTCGGTATAAAACTTACTGTAACACCGACGATATACGTCAATGACGAGGTAGACCTTGATATCAACGCGGAAGTAAGTACTGTAGGTAAACTCACTCAACGCGGCTATCCCGAGATAGGAACGAGAAAAGCTGTAACTAATATCCATCTTAAAGATAAATATACCGCCGTCCTTGGCGGGTTGATGAAAGAAGAACTGCGTAAAACATTGGTAGGTATACCGTTACTCATAGATATCCCGTGGTTTGGTCATTTATTCGGGAGAACACAGTATGAGAAAGTTATAACTGAAGTACGTATTCTTCTAACCCCGAAAATTGTTACTGAAGAGAACGCAACCGTTGAATTTCCTCCGTCAAAACTTGAACCCTATAAATTGAAGTAGGAAAATATAAGAAGTACTATGAAAAAACGTTACTGGCTGATACTTGCGATACTGATACTCGCCATATTCGGCGGTATATTTTATGGAAACAAAAAAAAGATATTTAACTCAAAACCTAAAGAATCAAACATCACACTCGCTGAAGCGCAACGCGGCAACATCACTATTAAATTGCAAGTAAAAGGTATAGTCAAACCTTTAAAATCAATCCCAATATACCCCCCCAACCGCGGCGGTAAAATTACATTTCTTATCACAGAAGGCGCATATGTCAAAAATGACGACCTCATTGCGCAGTTTGATAAAGTTGATCTTGAGACCAGGTTAAGTGACGATAATTACCGACTGGAACAGGAATTTATTAATGAAGATAAACGTTTAAAAGATGCTGATAAACAAGTAACACAATCCTACCTGAAATTACAGGAAGCACGGGAAAAACTTCGCGCAGTAATCCCGGAAGTAATGAATGGCAATAAATCCTCAGCCGACCTAAAATGGGCAAAACAATCTGTAAAAGAAGCAACCATTGATTACGACCTTGCAAAACGGTACTATACGCAATACAAAACTACCGGCAGCCCGCAAATGCGTGACGCTAAACGCAATAATGAACAATTAAAGAAAGACCTCACACAGACTGATGTATACGCCCCGGCGGAAGGGTTGGTTGTATACGAAGAAGTACGTGTTTCCGGTACACGAACAGAAAAAGTCAAACCCGGCGATACGGTATGGCGCGGGCAGGCTATAATGTCAATCCCTGATTTATCCAAGATGTCGGTTATTGCGGAAGTAAACGAAGTTGACCTCTCAAAAATACAAATTAACGATGACTGTGTTATCCGTATTGACGCTTATCCTGACCAGCGTTTTTACGGGAAAGTAACCAGATGCGAGAACCTTGTCAAAGACAGTGTGTTCACTACGGGCACAAAAATTGTTGAAGTACAGATAATTATTGACGGGACAAATACTATCCTAAAACCCGGGATGACCGCAGGGATTGATATCATTACGAACCGTTTATCCCAGGTTGTATACGTCCCTATAAATGCCGTGTTTGAAGACGAATCAGGGCAGTATTACTGCCAGGTATCTTCCGGTACACAGTTCATCAAACGTACCGTAGTCACCGGTGATAGTAACAACGACAATATAGTCATTCTTGACGGTATAAAAGAAGGCGAGAAAGTTGCGTTATCCAACCCCGCCACAACAGAAAATTAACGTTGTATGAACCTGTTTGAAATAATAAAGCTCAGCCTCCGGCAGTTGAAAGTACAAAAACTGCGCTCTATCCTAACTTTACTCGGCATAATTTTTGGTATCTCCGCGGTTATCTCAATGATGTCAATTAGTGAAGGCGCAAAACGCGAAGTCATGCAGAGAATACAACTTCTTGGCTTAAACAACATCAATATACGTTCACTTAAAACTGTTAATATTGATGAAGAACAAACACAGATTACTTACTCCCTTGGTTTAAGCACAATTGATAAGTCTGTACTCAAACAAAACTGTCCGAACATAAAATACATTTCTTCTGTCAAGGAAGTTAAGTCCAATATCACGTTTCCCAAAAAAAAACTTGGTACGCGGGTACTCGGTGTAGAACCCGAATACTTTCCCGTAATGAACCTTACACTTAAGCAAGGACGGAATTTTAGTAATATTGACCTCGAGAATTATAATCAGGTATGCATCCTTGGTGCAAAGTTGAAGGCCGAACTTTTTGGGTTAAAACCTTGTTTAGGGGAAAAGGTAAACTTTGCGAACCGTTCTTTTGAAGTCATCGGCGTACTTGACAACAGGGAAACTGCGGATACCGGCAGCGGTAAGACCGATAAAACCAAACTTTCAACTATCCAGGTACGTGATATAAGTAAAGACCTTTATGTCCCGCTGACAACGTTAATGAAAAAAGTTGTTAAACTCTCCGACACTGACCGTATAACAGAAATCACGGTACAGGTTAATGACGATAAACATGTCCTCTCAGAAGTCGCGGTTATCAAAACCATCCTCGATAAACTTCATCATAATGTTGAGGACTACGAAATTATTGTCCCAAGGGAACTGTTACGCCAAAGCCAGGAGACACAAGCAATATTTAATATTGTCCTCGGCTGTATTGCCGGGATATCGTTACTGGTCGGCGGTATTGGCGTGATGAACATCATGCTTGCAACAGTTACGGAACGCACACGCGAAATTGGCATCCGGCGCGCTATGGGCGCAACAAAGACGGATATTATCCAACAATTTTTGGTTGAAACCTCAGTCCTCAGCGGGTTAGGAGGTGTCATAGGCATACTTCTGGGCTTGATTGCTGTGCAAATAATATCTTTATACTCCGGCTGGGCAACTGCAGTGTCTATAAACATCATCATAATTTCATTTGTTGTTTCTGTTACGATAGGAATAGTTTTTGGTTTATACCCCGCGGATAAAGCAGCTAATCTTGACCCTGTGGAAGCGTTAAGATATGAATAACATGATAGAATTCCGCAATGTTTCACGTACGTACCGGTTATCAAAAATTGAAATTGTTGCATTAAACAACGTATCGTTTGTCATAAATGCAGGTGAGTATGTTGCGTTAACCGGCCCATCAGGTTCCGGGAAGTCTACCTGCCTGCATATCCTGGGATGTTTGGATAAACCGTCAAAAGGATCATACTTATTTGAGAACACGCCGGTTGATAAGTATGACGACACCGAGCTTTCACGGATGAGAAATAAAAAAATAGGTTTTGTATTCCAGTCTTTTCAGTTACTCCCCCGCGCAAGCGCGCTTGAGAATGTTGAACTCCCTCTTCTCTACGGCAGAATTAAGGATAGGAAAGAGAGAGCACGTTCTGCGTTGGAACTCGTGGGGTTAGGTGAACGTATTCACCATAAACCTACCGAGCTTTCAGGGGGACAGCAGCAACGGGTAGCAATCGCACGCGCTATGGTTAATGAACCCAAGATCATTCTTGCGGATGAACCTACAGGCAACCTAGACTCGCGGTCAGGGAAGGATATTATGTCAATCTTCGGACAACTTAACTCTCAGGGAATTACTGTCATACTGGTAACACATGATATGACAGTTGCAGAACACGCAAAACGCGTTCTTAAGTTCAAAGACGGGCAGATTGAAAGTATTACACCCCAAATTATTTGATAAAATACTATTTTATGAGCATAAACAAAGTCGTTGTACGTAAAGGGACAGACGGATACGCAGTCACCCGTGAGGTTATGTCAAATCTCGGGTATGACTTCACGGCATTACGCGGAAAGAAAGTTTTGGTAAAACCAAACGCCGGCCGTATCGCAGAAGCTGGGAAAGGTGTTACCACTCACCCAATTGTTATTGCCGCAATAATTGACCACCTTCTTGAAAACGGGGTTACCAGCATCACTGTTGGGGAAAGTTCTATCGTAGGGGTTAAACCTCTGGACGCTATGGAATCCTGCGGTATTGCAGCAGTTGCACGTGAACGCAGTGTTATGCTTGCCGACCTTGATGCGCATAAGTGGGTAGAAAAAAGTATTCCTAACGGTAAAGTTATAAATAAACTCCGTATCTGCTCAGATGTTTTGGATTTTGACTTTATAATCTCTGTACCTGTCATGAAAACTCATATGCATACACAGGTATCGCTTGGGCTAAAGAATATGAAGGGGTGTTTGTATGGCAAAGAAAAGGTTAAGTTACATCAATTACCTCCAAATGACATCATCGTCCCCCCCGCAAAACCGTTGGACTATGCGATTGTGGATATATCAAAAATACTGTTGCCCAATCTCACAGTTATTGACGGTACCTACGGACAGGAAGGGTTAGGCCCCAGTGCGGGTGAACCTATAAACTCCGGGCTCGTGATTGCGTCATTAAACTGCCTCGCAGCAGACTGGGTGGCAGTACAGTTGATGGGTATAAACCCTGCGGAAGTACATCACCTCAGGATATCTATTAATTCTTCAGAAGGGTTTGACCTTGACGGCAGCGGAGTAACTGTAGATCCGGATAATTATCTTAACTGGGTAACACCATATAAACGCCCGCCATCAAAAATCTCAGTTGAATACCTCAACGTAAAAGTTGATGACCGCGATTCCTGCAGTGCGTGTTTATCTACGGTACTTATGTTTTTGAAACGGTATTATTCCGAATTTGCGGACTACTACACCGCGGAGAAGCCCTTACGCCTGGCAATCGGAAAAAATATTGGCAACTTGCCAAAGGATACCATCCTTATCGGTAACTGCACAATGAAATTCCGGGATGGCCACGTTTTTGTTAAAGGCTGCCCGCCGGTAGCGTCTGAAATACGTACAAGCGTATTAAAATGTATGCGTAACAAGATTAAAGGTTGAATATATTTTATGGAGGATAATGTTATATGCTGAAACGCTACACTTTTTTTCAAGTCCTTACTTCTCTCATATTTTCTGTATCACTATGCCATAGCGTACCCGGGCAAGTAAATTTTCAAGGACGGCTTTTGGATACCGCTGCGCAGCCGCTCACAGGTACGTTTGACATGATTTTCACGATTTATGACGCGAAAACCGGCGGGAGTATGGTATGGACTGAAACTCATAGTAATACACCTATTGTAAATGGTATGTTCAACGTTGTACTGGGAAGTTATACTGCACTAAACCCCAATCTTTTTGTTAATGACAACCTGTTTCTTGAGATACAAACTGGAACCGATGTCCTTAGCCCGCGGCAACGGTTTAACACTGTTCCATACTCTTTCTCAGCGGGAAACAGCGAGAAACTCGGCGGGTATACGTACACCGACCTCTTGCAAGCCACAACATTCAGCGGAGCGGTTAATGGAACGTACGACGCTACTACCGTCAATAATGACAGCCATAACCATACTGACACAACAATCGACGATAATATATCAATAGACAACGGAACTATTTACGCGCTTGCAGGCAGCGGGAATGTGGGTATCGGAATTTCAACCCCAACCGCCAAACTTGACGTAGCCGGCGCAATTGCCGGGTTTGGAATTGTCCCGATTGGCTCTATAACAGCGTGGCACAAATCCAAGACCGGTACCCCGGCACTTCCTGCCGGATGGGCGGAATGTAATGGCCAAGTTATATCTGACCCGGAATCGCCTTATGACGGTACAACAGTCCCAAATTTAAATACACAGGTGTATTCCGGAGGAAGGGGTATGTATCTTCGTGGGGGATTGACTTCGGGTACAACAAACAGTTCAACGTCAATAGGAGATAACGGAACGAAATACCATTTTGCCCTTGATGCTTCAACCTATTATGGCTGCGCATATTTATCTGCTACGGATGCAGAGACCGGCTCCGGTCCTTTATATGGAACTTCACGTGTATCAAGGAATGTCCAGGTAACAGCAATGACAGTTGTTTGGATAATACGAATTAAGTAAGTTTTCTTCAATATTGACAGTTTTTTTGGTAATAATCTAACATAAGGTCATAACTGCGTTTTGGCATTCCTTTAAACACAACGTTACTCGTAGAATAAATGTATCCCCCTCCTGGCTTACCGTTTTCCATCGCGTATTTGCATGAAGAAAGAATTTCGTCTTCTGTCCCGGTCTGCATCAACGCACAGTTGACATTACCCACAAGACACACCTGTTTTCCGTACAGTGACTTAACTTTTTGTATATCCACCCCGGCCATCGGGTCAAGTGAATGCAGGCCATGCGGTTTTGCGCTAAGAATTTGGTCAATCACCGGCATAATATTCCCGTCGGTATGTTTAATAACATACGCACCCATCTGGCGGTAGCCCATGACAACCTTTGTGAGAAACGGTGTGATGTACTCCCCGAACATTGATGGTGACAAAAACGGGCCGGTATTCAAACAATAATCCGCACACAGGATAAACCCGTCAAGCCCGGCATCCATCAACCGTTTCCCGCGTATCAATGCAGTATCAACTTTCCTGGAATAGTCATCCAGAATTTTATCTTTCTCTTCAAATAACCGTACCGCATAATCTTCAATATCTTTACCCCCCGGGATACCCATCGTAGGGTCGCCATGCGCCATTATTAGACGCTGGTTGTTATCGAGTTCTTTAAGTATCTTCACCCCTTCGATATAGTCCTCTGCTGTAGGTCGGTAGATTCCGGAATAAAATATTATGCAGTAATCAAACCGGTCAGCGGTTTCTATCAGTAACTCAGCATCATGTTTGAGGTACTCCTTTTTGTTCTCCGGATGAGTAACCCATTCCTGCTTTGTAGAAAACTGTTTCCCGAAATACTCGGTAGTAAGCTGCATTTCAAGTTCAAAATGCGGTACTTTATCCGGTTGGCGAAGTTCAAGTGCTGCTATTGCGCGTTCCCGCGGAAACATTCGAGCTTTACTATTTTCTGAATTTTTCATAAAGATATTTTACCTTTTTAAATCAATATATCACTTTTGTACAAAATTCCCTTTAGTCTTTAGAACCCGGAACGATTGCGCCATACAGCTGTAATAACGCATGGATATCCTTCATTGGAATGGATGTAATACTCTTATTTTGTTTAACCGCTAACGCAGCGACTGCACCCGCAGCCTGGCCCATTGCCATACAGGACGATTCAACACGGAAAGCGGAATTTGCGCGTTGGTCACCGGAAACACATCTACCGGCAACAATGATACCCTCACTTCCTGTAGGTAGCATAGCTCCTAATGGTATTGTAGGATAAATCCCCTCGCCTATCATCTGATACTCAAGCGAGTGGTCATTGTGCAGGTCTATTGGATAAAATGAATAGCATACCGCATCGTCAAATAACCGCCCGGTTAAGTAATCATGAACTGTTATATATTTTTTAGCTTTTATTGTAACAGTTTCACGGATACCGCATTCTGTAGCACAGTAACTGATATTAAAGTTTTCCAAGCCAGGCTGTTTACGGCAGAACCGGTATAACCGCATCATTACGCGCCGTCCTTCAAGCTCAGCAACGGTTTTACCTTCACTGGTAGCAGCGTCAATATTGGTTACATGTATACGATTACCACCATAGGAATTCAGGAAATATTTTATACTGCCATTAAGCCAGCCAGGGTCGCTAAGCTTCATTGTCCCGGCAGCAACTTCTGAATCAAACGCAGCTTGTAACGCAGTATAGTCCAACGTTTTTGCGTCATACCCACAGGTTTTTACCACTAAAGTACCCGCCATCAATTCCTTATTCCGTATAACTTCATATCCCGCTAACTGCACTACATTAGCGTCGCCGGTACAGTCTATTAACACCTTGGTGTTAACTTCCTGAAGCCCGTTTTTTGTGCAGATTGTCAGGTTCCAGTTATCACCGTTTTTCTTCACAATTGCCGGCATCGCATGAAAAAGAATATCAACCCCTGCGTTGACTACCATCTCATCCGCTATCGCAGCGTACAACGCTGGGTTAACAGCATATGCGCTGATACTTTTATGTAAGTGTTTATTACGGTTATCATCAATTTCTTTGCCTTCAACCTTCATCGCAGCTGCGCATAATTCCCAGCCGATACCTGCGATAACCTTTTTCTGATAGGCATGGAAGCTGGATACCAAATTTATACTGCCCACAACTATTGTACCGCCGAGGATACCATTTTTTTCAATTAGTAAGGTTGAAACCCCAGCGCGGCCTGCTTGTATTGCAGCAATTACTCCTGCGGTCCCGCCGCCTATCACTATTACATCATAATTTTTTTTCATAACAATATCTTTCAATTACTATTAAATACTTATATATTTTACTATTTTATTCTAAGTTATACGATATGCATAAAATGAAGCTTTATGACCGTATATCTGATAAAAAACTGTACCAACAGGTAGGGCAGCTGCAGGTCGAAAACGGCTGGCGATCCCGCGGTCATCCCTGTATTACACTGCCCGTCCAGAAACTGCATATAATTTAGAGTTAATGAGCCTCATAGATGAAGAATATGTGTTTAATGGCGGTATATCCCAAACGGCACATGATTTATCTCTACATGTTAATGGATTTTGCTATCTCTCAGAATTTACATCTGCCTAACAATTTTATATTATTAATGTTGTTAATATAGAAAATGTTGTGGTGTTTTATAGGATTAAACATTTATGCCTGATATTCAGTTAAAAAAGCTTGTGCGTAGTAAAGAAATAACTGCGTTAATAACAAACTATGCCAACCTGGGCAAAACAGTAACAATATACGATAAAAACAATATGTTATTGGCTGGTACGCAAGATGCCGGGTACAACACAACCTGCGAGTTAAAACATAACAATACAATAATCGGTTTCTTAAAAGGCGATGAAACGGTCGCTACGTTTGCGCCGTTGATGCAGTCTATTTTGATAAAAGAAGCGGAAAAACGGTTGATCGTCCAGGAAACGCTGGAGCGGTACAAAGAAATTAACCTGTTATACACATTTTCGGAAAAAGCCACTGAGTGCCTTGATATACTCCAAATCTCGAAACTTGTAATTGAAGAAGCGTTGAAAATTATTAACGCCACCAGCGCGTCGGTAATGCTGTTCAACAAAGAGTCGGGCAACCTCGAAGTAATAGCCGCGACGGGGTTTGAGTTCAACAAAAAATTTATTTTTAAACCCGGGGACGGGATTGCCGGGCAGGTGTTTCAAACAAAAAAAGCGGAGATTATAAATAACGTGTCGATAGACCCCAGGTTTGTTAAAGGCCGGGAAATACAGGCACTTATTTGCGCGCCGCTAAAAAATAAAGACAAAGTGCTTGGCGTTATTAATGTCAGCAACAAAAACCCGGGGCAATACACCTCCGGCGACCTCAAACTGTTAACCACGCTTGCACTGCAAGCCGCAGCGTTTATTGAAAACGCGATGTTGTACGAAAACAAGATAAAACAGGAAAAAGAACGGTTACATCTGGAACGTTATGTAGCGCCTCAGGTGGTAGAAGCAATAATGCGGGATACCGATAATATTGGCCTTGCTCCGGGGAAAAAAAGGATCACGGTCATGTTTTCTGATATCCGTAACTTTACCGGCGCGTGTGAAATGCTTGAACCAGAACAAATCGTGAAGTATTTAAACGAATACTTTTCTTCGCTGGTAGAAATAATATTTAAAAATAACGGTACGTTAAACAAGTTTGTCGGCGACATGATAGTAGCGCTGTTCGGCGCGCCAGCGGAGGTTGAGAACCATGAGATTGTTGCGATTGAATCCGCAATTCAGATGCAGCAGTGTATAAAAACAATGAAAACCCTTTGGATAAAAGACAATTTTCATACCGGGATCGGTATTAATTCCGGACACATGGTGGTGGGCAATATCGGGTCTACCCATCATACTGATTACACAGCGATAGGCGACGAGGTTAACATCGCGTCACGGCTGCAGACGCTTGCAAAAGGCAGCCAGATTCTTGTCAGCCGGAATACGTATGACGCGGCAAAAAACGTGTTTGAGTTTAAAGAACTCGGCGGAACCAGTGTTAAAGGGAAAAACAAACCCGTGGAAGTGTTTGAAGTAATATACTAAAAGAAAAGAGGTATTTACTGAGTGGGAAAAAAGATTCTTATCGTAGACGATGAAGCGCATATACGTATATTGTTAGAACAAACGCTTGAGGATTTGGAGGCTTACGTCGAAGGGTTGGTTGTACTACAAGCGGATAACGGGCGTGAAGCGCTTGAAATCATACAAAAAGAACTGCCGGACATGGTTATCCTCGACGTTATGATGCCCGAGATGAACGGGTTCGAAGTCTGTGACATAGTTAAGAATAAACTTAAGCTTGCCGGGGTGTATATAGTGATGTTAACCGCAAAAGGGCAGGAGTTTGATAGAATAAAAGGCATTGAATCCGGTGCAGATGTTTATATGACCAAACCGTTTGACCCGGATGCTATGGTTCACGAAGCGAAAAAAGTGTTTGGGATCAAGTAGGGAAACCAAATGTTTAAATCAAAACTGTTTTTAAAAGCGTTTTCCATAATATTACTGCTGGTATCTATCTTCGCATACTCAATGTACGTGATTTCGTTGCCGTTGATAAACAGAAAAGTCGGTGAGATCGAAGAAAACTCGGCAAAAACCATACTTGAAAACGTTTACAATCTGGTTGAAAAAGTGTCGTTAGATCTTGAATCCGAAGAAAAAGCATTGATGGAAAGCAGGAAACGCGAGCTAAGAAACATTGTGGAGCTCGGTATATCATATATTGGCAATATTGAAAACCAGGTGAAAACTGGAAAGCTGAGCCGGGACGATGCGCGCAAGAATATTCTTGAAAACATGCGGTGGTTCAAGTACGGGAACAACGATTACCTGTGGATATCCGACTACAATTCCGTATTAATCTCGCACCCCGACCCGAAACTGCATAATACAGATTTTTCTAAGATAAAAGATATTTATGGCATATTCATTGTTCCCCCAATGGTAGAAGGTGCGCGAAAACATGGCGAGGTTTATCATTACTACTACTGGCGCCGGCTTGGGGAAAGTAAGCCTGTAAAAAAAATGTCGTATGCGACACATCTGAAGGACTGGAACTGGGTTATTGGCACCGGGGTTTATATTGACGATATCGAAAACGATTTGCAGAAAAAGAAAACCAATGAAGTTGACAACCTCAGGAAACAACTGGCAAAAATAAGGATTGCGAAGACCGGGTATATATACATTTTTACCAGCGACAAGTTTCTCGTGAGCCATCCCAACAAAAATATTGACGGTACAAATGTTAGCTACCTCCAGAACCCTGATACTAAACGCCCGATACTTGATGAGTTGAAAGAAATTGCGGATAAAACAGACAGTTATTTGTATTACCGCTGGGACAAGCCTGAACATCCGAGCGAATATAAGTACTACAAAAAGTCGTGGGTGAGATATTTCAAGAAGTTTGACTGGTACATCGCGTCGTCGGTATATGAAGACGAGTTAAAACAGGGTTCTGTAAATCTTATAAACAGCATAGGCGTAATATTTATTGTGTTCATCGCGTTATCGTTGATACTGGGACTGATTTTTGTTAACAACCTTATCAAACCCATACGCGAGTTGTCGGATACTGCGGAGAAAGTTAAGTACGGCGATTTAACTGTCAGAAGCAGCGTTAAAGGTAATGACGAGCTTGGCATGCTTGCGAGGTCGTTTAACGGCATGGTTGATAACCTGCAGAAAAACATTGTTAACCTCGATATTATGGTAACTGAACGGACCAAAGAGCTGGAAACTGCGTACAACGAACTAAAACAGCTGGACGCCATGAAATCCTCGTTTCTTTCAACGGTATCGCATGAACTTCGCACGCCGTTAACGTCCGTGATGGGTTTTGCAAAAATTATTAAAAAACGGTTAAACGACATTGTATTCCCGGCGATAACCCAGAAAACCGAGAAAATAGAAAAGACCGTACGGCAGATAGGCGAAAACGTGGATATCATCGTGTTTGAAAGCGAACGGCTGACCGTGTTGATCAACGACATCCTGGACCTTGCGAAAATGGAATCGGGCAAAATGGAATGGAAAATGGAAAAGCTGGAGATAAACCCTATAATTGACCATGCAGTTGCGGCGACGATGTCGTTGTTTGAAAACCGGAATGTCAAGCTAGTGAAAGTACTGGCGGACGATCTTCCAACCGTTACTGCGGACCGGGACAGGTTAATTCAAGTAGTGATAAACCTGATTTCCAACGCGGTAAAATTTACCGAGGCCGGGGATGTAACTGTTAAATCGCAAATCACTGATGACAGAAGGTTTGTTAAGGTAAGCGTTAACGACACAGGGATTGGTATTGCCAAAACAGACCAGGAAGTTGTGTTCGATAAGTTTAAACAAATAAGCAGCGATACTTTAGTGAAAAAACCGAAAGGTACCGGGTTGGGGTTGTCGATATGCAAACAAATTGTTACGCATCACAAAGGCGATATCTGGGTGGAAAGCGTGCCGGGAAAAGGAAGTTCGTTTATTTTTACGCTGCCTATAGCGTTCCAGCCTGATAATATTGCGGGTTTATCAGAAAATAGTGATGTAGCTATGAAAAAGGAACTAAACATAAAGTTTGATGACCTGAAAACCAAAATGGCAACGGTGATGTCCTCGTTTGAAAACAGTAAACGCAACATCTTGGTTGTAGACGACGAGGCAGCGATGCGGAACCTCATACGTCAGATGCTCGAAGAAAAAGAGTATACCGTGTTTGAAGCCTCGAATGGGGAAGAAGCAATTGAACAAATTATGAAGTGCCGGCCCGGGCTTGTGATACTCGATATTAAAATGCCGGGAATCAACGGATTTGACGTTGCGGTAACGCTGAAAAAAGATCCGGAAACCATGGGGATACCGGTGATTATACTTTCGATTATTGAGGATAAAGAAAAAGGATACCGTATTGGCGTGGATAAATATCTTACTAAACCGTTGAACACGAACGACTTGATAAAAGAAGTTGAGCTTTTATTAACCCGCGGGGTCGCGGCGAAAAAAATTATGGTGGTAAGCGAAGATTCTGAGGTTACTGCGAATATAACAGATATTTTTGGGGCTCAGGGATATACCGTTTTGAGTTCTACCACTGTGGATGAGTGTTTGGATAAAACAAAAAAAGAAAAGCCCGGCATGATTATTATTGAATCAACATTTCCTAAACGCGAAAACCTTATACAAACCGTACGGTTTACCAAAGAGCTGGACAATACTTATTTTGTGATAATAACGAAGTAACCGGGGGCCCCGGGGGACGGGGTTGAGTTAGTTCACTTATCAATATACAATACAATCAATCTCGCTTCCAACTTTATCCCGCCAATAACAACAATTAGGTTCTAATCCGAGATTCAGCTTGTTTTTCATTATTTCTGAGATAACAGTGTATACTTCTTGTGAAAAGGATTGGATTCCATCAGAACCTGGTTTAGGGAGCGGAATTGGTATACTTTTTTTGGGGATAGATCATTCCCGTTATTATTCCAACTTATATAATTTGAAAAAATTATTTATAAACTTGTGATTTATTTTAAAATGGCTAATTTGGAGATAATGATAGTAATCTGTTATTAATCCATAGTATTTTGAGTATCTGTTTTCCTTGATAAAGTTTTCGTAACTTTGCCTGACTGTATCTTTTAGTACACCATCATTTATTTTGTTAGAATAATCAATGCTGAATGTCTCAGAATTATCTGAACCCCTTAAATAAACTGTAAAATATACTTTCATCAATTCTAAAACATGATCTTTGTATTCAGTATTGGGAAATGAATTAACATAATCTTCCCAAAAAATCAATCTTTTCCTTAAATTATCCCAAGGGATTATGACTCCTGCATCTTCCATAAATCCCTGTTGTATTTCCAATGCTCTTTGTTTAAGAAATACAGTTCTTCTTTCTGGCAAGTATTCGGCAAATTGTTTATACACAAAATCATAATCAATTTGTAGAAAAAATATCCCTTCTGAAATATCAATATTAATACCATTATCCTTTAAGTCACTAATTAACTTAACAGTATCTGTGCTAACTACGTTCTTAGCTCTCTTTTCCATATTCTTGCCCAATTTCTCAGCGATAGTGACCTCAAGTTAGGTACCTAATTAACTATTAAGGAACTAGTACCATCACAGGGGGTACCCCCTGTGGCGCGAAAAACAAAAACCGGGTATAATAAATACCCTAAGGA
>JBBAAG010000074.1 GCA_041658405.1 Elusimicrobiota bacterium | reverse complement strand
TACGTTCTCCGCGGAACATGTGGTATTCAATCAACAAGCTGGGTTTTATAAAGACGGTAATAGGTTCGGGTATATCAAAGTAAAGATTATTGATTCTACAACCGTAATTGCGGGGGAAGAAGTGTATGCCTGTACATTAAAAGCGTACTCCAACATTCCGATACCTTTCTTTGGGAAAGAAACTACAACTGATGAATATAATACCATTGACCATAAACTGTATGTCCGCACAATAAAAACTGTTATTAAAACCCCGGAGGAAATCAGGAATATTGAGGGTACTTCTGTAAAAGATAAACTATGCCTCACGCTTGAATCATCTAAAGGGAAGAAAAAAAGTAAAGACCTACCCTTAAAACTTGGCGACTATACCGCCATGGGTATCGCGTTGTTCCTTATCAATAATGAATACAAAAAACCGAATGGTGTTTACAACATGTCGTATTTAAATGAAAACAAGATTGAGTGGTGCGATACAAAAGTTGAAACCCTGGGGAAAACCGCAACAATTATGTATAAAGGCCAGCAAGTGCCTGCATATAAGATAAAAGTATCAATCCCATGGCTATTGTTTTACCTTACCTTATATGTTGATGACAACCAAACTGTGTTGAGAGGAAACTTAGATGTTTTCGGGATCGATATTATCCCGGAAAAAGTTTACTCTACATCAAATTATCAATAGAAAAATGTTAGTTCAACCAACGCAAAGTCGTTCTTTACCTGATTCGCTAACCCAGCGTCTTTCTCATAATTCTTTTCGTATTCAAACTGTAGTTGCATGCCAGGTGCGAACCGCCAGACTGTTGAGAACACACCCTGGTATAGTTTCCAGGTTTGTGATAACGTAGGTTTTGCTTCCACATTCGGTGTGAGTTCACCGTAACGGCAAAGAAAATCGATCCACGGTTTCTGTACTTCTTTACCTTTATCCATTACTTTTTGTTTAAGTTGATACCCAAGCATTATTTGTGCGCCCGTAAGGCCGAACTCGCTGTTCTGCCCATAATAATATTCACCCTGGCAGATGATAGGGTCAAGCATTGTGAACATAAAATCAAGCCCGAGCCTCGATTTTGTTTTATCAGTCCACAACAAGGTTCCTGCGCGTCCCGCTGCGGTATTAACCGTAGCGAGGTCATTGTTTGACAACCGCCCGTATGTGCCGGAAAGGCCAATGTTTGCAATTTTATCTAATACAATCCCTAATCTCGCGGAGAGGTCTTTATTTATATCTGTATCATTACGCATTACGCCTGAGAATGTTTGGTCACGATCTGCCATTATAGCAACAACCTGCGCCCCTTCTCCAACGTTACGTGTTTTTATATCCGGCCCGTTGTGCAATCCAACGTTGAGTTCCAACATTTTGATTGGTTTCATTAAGTACTGTACGCCAATGATACGGTCCATTGTGAACGCCATTGATACCATCCCGTAATTCGTGGTCTTACGGCTAGGAAATCCGGGAACAAGGCCAAAACATGAGTTTCTTGATGCACCGACACGGATGATACCGTTCAACGGCATATTTTTAAAATCTACATACGCGTGTTCTAAAAAGAAATAGTTACCTCCGTAAATAAGCGCAGCAACTACGGCGTTTACGTTTTCATTAAGGTCTTTCTTCAATCCGAGTGACCATTCATCAAAACGGAACGTAAAATTCTCGTCAAGCGTACCCTGTTCTTCCCATAACGTCCGCAGGCGAACGTACCCGGAGAAGGTTAACGGCATCAACTCTTTTTTCTTTGGTACTTCCACTACTGCTACTGCCGGAGCTTGCTGCCCCACTGCTGTGGGTGCGTCTTCCGCGATTACCATACTAACCTGTGTAAGTAGAATCAAGCTGAGAAATACAACTAAAAACTTCTTCATTTTCCCTCCCTAATAAAATATTCCTTACAACAACAGGCTGTAAAAAATGTTAACAAATAAACATTTTTTATGCAACAATTAATTTTACCGTGTCCTTCCTTGACTTATTACATGGAATATATAGAATATACATTGATATTGCAGTCAGTAGTACCGCAGATATTTATTATAAGGAGGAAAGAAAAAGTTTTATGGTACACAAATCAAACTTGTTGTGCATCACGATGTCCGCATTACTGGCATTAACCTTGGTAGCCCCGGTGTTTACAGCAGAACCGGTTGTCCCTGTCCCCGCTGCTGCAACAACGCCCGTATCAGCGGATGTAATCAAAATCGGCGCTATATTCGCAGTAACCGGCCCGGCATCAAACCTTGGTGCGCCGGAAGCTAAAACCGCGGAGATGCTGGTTAAACAAATAAATACTGCCGGCGGAATTCTCGGTAAAAAAGTGCAGTTAATCATTAAAGATACCGGCGCAAGCCCGGAGAAAGCTATTTCGTTTGCAAAACAGTTGATTGAAGAAGAAAAAGTTTTTGCAATCATTGGCCCAACCACCAGCGGTGAAACAATGAAGATTAAAGATATATGTGAACAAGGAAAAACATTAATGCTTTCCTGTGCTGCAGCGGAAGTTATAGTTAACCCAGTTGCGAAGTATGTCTTCAAAACACCGCAAAATGACAGTGATGCGGTCCGCAAAATATTTGCAACCATGAAAAAACTTAAAATCTCAAAAATCGGCGTTATTGCCAGCAATACAGGGTTCGGTAACGCAGGTAAGGCGCAGGTAGAAAAACTTGCGACAGAACATTCTATACAAATAATCGCAAGTGAAGTCTATGACAAAGAAGCGACGGATCTCACAAGTGTATTAACAAAACTTAAATCCCAAAAAGTGCAGGCGGTGGTCAACTGGTCAATCGAACCCGCGCAGGCAATTGTTGCGAAGAATATGAAACAAATGAACTTCAATGTTCCGTTATTCCAATCCCACGGGTTTGGCAATATTAACTACGTAAAAGCTGCTGGTAAAGCTGCGGAAGGTATTATCTTCCCCTGCGGGCGCCTCCTTGTTGCGGAAACGTTGCCAGTAACGAATAAACAAAAAGAATTGTTGATGAAGTACAAAAAAGATTATGAAACCGAGTATAAAGAAGATGTCAGTACATTCGGCGGGCATGCGTATGACGCGATTCTGATAATCAGTAAAGCTATTGAAACCGCGGGTGTCGTTGATCCGGATAAAGCACGGGATGCGATTGAGAATACAAAAGGGTTAGTCGGTACTGCCGGGATATTCAACTTTACACCGACGGACCATAACGGTATTGATATTAACGGGTTTGAGATGTTAACCGTGAAAAACGGCAAGTTTGTGGTTTACGCGAA
This sequence comes from Elusimicrobiota bacterium, assembly GCA_041658405.1. Lineage (NCBI taxonomy): Bacteria > Pseudomonadati > Elusimicrobiota > Elusimicrobiota bacterium. The sequence goes on along the minus strand of JBBAAG010000074.1, from coordinate 13,523 downwards.
GTAATTGTTTTTTTGTATAAACCGAAAAAGGGAGTATTGATGTTGAAAACAAAATACTCCCTTTTTTAATCTTTTTATCAAATTAAACTTATGGGTATAGAACAGATATTACAATACTTTTTTTCGGGAATCACGATCGGTATTATCTATGCGATTACCGCTATCGGGTTCAATATCATATACAACACTACAGGGATAATAAACTTCGCGCAGGGCGAATTTCTTATGATCGGCGCGATGACGGCTATTACGCTGAACCAGTTTATGCCGTTACCCCTTGCGGTCCTATGTGCGGTAATAATCACAGCACTGCTTGGCGCCGTGATTGAACTTCTGTTTTTTCGTTGGCTCAACAACCCGGCAGTACTGAGAATGATAATCATTACGATTGGATTATCCATTGTCATGCGAGAACTCGCGTTACACATTTGGGGCAGGAACGTACAATCATTACCATACTTTACCGGTGACGAGTGTTCATCAATAAACATCTTTGGTGCGTATATCTCGCCGCAGGTATTGTGGGTACTAGGTATCTGCTGTATCACAGTCATTGCGCTGACACTGTTTTTTAAGTATACGCTTATAGGACAGTCAATGCGTGCATGCGCGGTTAACCGTACTGCTGCGCGGTTATGCGGGGTTAACGCCAAAAACATGGTAACCCTGTCGTTTATCCTAAGTGCCGCGATTGGCGCGCTTGCGGGATGCGTAATTTCGCCGATAACACAGACACGGTACGATTGCGGGACGGCTATCGCAATTAAAGGTTTTACTGTTGCAATCCTCGGCGGGTTAGGGAACAGTACCGCGGCAGTAGTTGCAGGGTTATTACTTGGGCTGATAGAATCGTACGGTATAATACTTATGCCGTTAGCGTATATCGACGCAATCTCAATTGTGATAATGCTGGCAATACTGTTTGTCCGCCCGGGCGGATTATTTGGGAATAAAGAAGCGTTGCGGCTGCAGGAGTTTTAAATATTTATGAAAAATATTTGGGGATACCTCAAGGGTTTTATTTTAAAACACTCATCCGCTATTACAGGGATAATAGCGGTAATCCTGCTTCAACAGATAATTTCATTTGGGGGTAAAGAGTTTATGCTTACCCAGCTCACAATGTCAGCGTATTACTCGCTTGTAGTTGTCGGGCTATGCATGCTAATGGGTTATGCCGGGCAAATATCTATGGGCCAGGCCGGGTTTTTTGCAATCGGAGGATACGTTTCCGCGGTACTTACCACCCAGAATTTAGCGGTTTATAAGGATACGGCGGTACTTAAAGTATTGGGTACTATCGGGATAATCGTAAAATCAAATGATATTTACGGTTCAACCCTATACTACCTTTCCCCGATGCTGGCATTGATACTCGCAGTGGTTATTACCCTTGGGATAGCATATATCATCGGTGTTCCGGTTTTAAAACTTAAAGGCCACTACCTTGCTATGGCGACGTTAGGGTTTGGGACAATAATTTATCGTATAGCGCTGGGAACAAAAATATTTGGAGAGGCAGACGGTATATCATCCGTCCCGGGATTTACGTTGATCCCGGGTTTATTGCAGGTGACCGGTCAAACAGGGTTTAAGGTACAGAATTATTATATCGCATGGATACTTGTGATCACAGGCATCATTATTGCTCAAAACATTATTAATTCAAGGGTAGGACGCGCATTACGTTCGTTACACAGCGGGGAAGACGCTGCGGAGTCTGTTGGGATTAATGTTTCAAAGTATAAACTTTATATTTTTATTATCAGTGCAGCCTTCGCTGCGGTAGCCGGTGTATTTCTTACGCACTACAACGGCGGGATTGGCCCGTCCGAAGCGGGTGTCATGAAATCCGTGAGGTACGTCTCAATCGTTGCTGTAGGGGGAATGGCAAATATCTGGGGTACGGTTATCATAGGTACGCTGTTAAACTTTTTATCCTTACGCGGCTACTTCGGGAGTTATGATGATATAGTATTCGGCGCGATACTGATAGCGATAATGCTTTTCACACCGGATGGCATCCTCCGGAAGTTTAGTTTTAGAAAGAAAGCGTAAATACAAGATATGAGCTTACTCGAGGTTATGGGGGTAAACAAACATTTTGGCGGCCTGCATGCCGTTAATAATGTTTCGTTTACTGTTGAGGAATGCACCATAAAATCCGTTATCGGGCCGAATGGCGCAGGGAAGACTACATTGTTTAACCTCATCGCGGGGTATCACCGTTTAGACAGCGGGGTTGTAGAGTTTAACGGGAAAACTATCCAGGGATTACACGCATACGAGATTACCTCAAGAGGAATTTCGCGGACATTCCAGAACATAAAATTATTCTCCAGGATGACAGTCTTAGAGAACGTTATGACCGGGCGACACGTAAGAACCTCAGCCGGATTTATCGCTGCGGCATTAAACACGCGTTCCGCAAGGAATGAAGGCCTGAAAATACGTGAGAAAGCGCGTGAACTACTTGAGTTGCTGCAGGTATCGGATTTAGAGGATCGCGATGCGGGAAGTTTACCGTTTGGTAAACAAAGGTATGTTGAGATAGCGCGGGCATTAGCTGCGGAACCAAAACTTTTATTACTGGATGAACCCGCTGCGGGCTTGAATATCCATGAGACACAAAGCCTTGCGGAGTTAATCCTGAAAATAAAATCAGCCCTGGGGATAACAGTTCTTATGGTGGAACACGATATGTCATTGGTAATGGATATCTCAGACTCCATAGCGGTACTGAACTACGGGGAAAAAATAGCTGATGGTACTCCAAAAGATATCCAGCAGAACCTTGAAGTTATTAAGGTGTACCTAGGAGACGATAGCGATGCTTAAACTCCGCAACCTTGAGTCAGGATACGGGAATCTTAAAGTATTACGCAAAGTGTCCCTGCACATAAACCCCGGCGAGATCGTTACGATCATCGGTGCGAATGGCGCGGGGAAAAGTACGTTGTTAAACACAATCTCCGGGGTGATCAAGCCACGGGGCGGCGAGATTTATTTCTCCGGTAACCGTATTGACGGGATGCCCCCCGAAAAAATTGTTACTCTCGGCACAGCGCTGATCCCGGAAGGACGCGAACTTTTTGCCTCAATGAGTGTCTACGAAAACCTGAGGTTAGGCGCGTACCCGCAGTACACACGGAAAAATGTTGATGAAATAAACCTTACACGTAACCGCGTACACGCCATGTTTCCTGTATTAAAAGACAGGCAATATCAGCTTGCGGGTACGTTATCCGGGGGTGAACAACAAATGCTGGCATTATCCCGTGCGTTGATGTCCAACCCAAAACTTATAATGATGGACGAACCTTCAATGGGCCTAGCGCCATTGGTAGTAAAAAAGATATTTGAAGCAATCACGCAGTTACGCAAGGATGGGATAACAATCTTGTTAGTTGAACAAAACGCGAAACTCGCGTTATCCGTTGCTGACCGCGGGTATGTTATGGAGACCGGCCAGGTGATGATTGAAGGCACCTCCGCTGACCTACTAAACAACCGTGATGTCCAGCGCGCGTATCTCGGGAAAGAATACAAAAAAATTAATGATTAACCGGAGGGGCAAAACACATGATTTATAACGCTAAATACGAGGCTATTAACCGTACAGAACTTGAACAATTACAGATTGAACGGTTACAGTTAACGCTTAACCGCGTGTACCGCAATGTTAAGTTTTACAAAAACAAGTTTAACGAGTATAACGTTAATATCGAAAATATTAACAGCGTTAATGACATAAAAAATTTGCCGTTCACCACGCATGACGATTTGCGTAACGCATATCCGTACGACATGTTTGCCGTACCGTTACGCGATATCGTAAGGATCCACACAACCTCGGGTACTACAGGTAAGCCTGTGGTAGTGGGCTACACAAAAAATGATCTGCATAACTGGTCGGAAGTTGTGGCAAGAACGCTTATCTCTGCGGGTGTTACAAACCAGGATATCGTGCAGATAGCGTTTAACTACGGCTTATTCACCGGCGGGTTCGGGTTTCACTACGGTGCGGAACGTATCGGCGCATCAGTGATCCCCGCGTCGGCAAGTGATAATTTTCAAAAACAGTTAACCATAATGCGCGATTTTAAAACCACGGTTATCCTCAGTACTCCGGGGTATATCCTCAGCATAATCCAGGCCGTAGCGGAAAGCGGGATCCACGCGGAACAATTATTCCTGAAGACCGGCCTTTTTGGTGCGGAACCCTGGAGTTTGTCACTACGCAGCTATATAGAAGAAAAACTGAGGATCAAAGCGTATGATACGTACGGGTTAAGCGAAATCATAGGCCCCGGCGTAGCCGCAGAATGCGAGTATAAATGCGGGCTGCATATAAACGAAGACCATTTTATAGTAGAAGTTATTGACCCGAAGACAATGAATCCTGTAAAACCCGGTGATCCCGGTGAACTCGTATTCACAACAATAACAAAAGAAGGATTCCCGCTTATCCGTTACCGCACAGGCGATATTTCGTCAGTAAACAATGTTTCCTGTACCTGCGGGCGTACCTTAGCGAGGATGACACGTGTTTCCGGCCGGACGGATGATATGATATTCTTCAACAGTACAAAATTTTTTCCGTCACAGATAGAAAAAGTTATTCTCACGGCGGAAGGCGTTGAACCGAACTACCAGATTATCCTTGATAACAAAGACGGGGCGGATACAATTGAGGTTAAGATTGAAATCTCGGATAAACTTCCCGCGTTTGATGAGATTAAGGGGTTGGAGTTGTTAAAGACAAATATTGTTAAATCCTTAGAAACTGAACTTGGGATTATGAAACCCAGGATTACGCTGGTGGAACCCAAATCATTGAAGTTCGTAGCGGATAATAAAACCGTGCGTGTGGTGGATAACCGTAAAAAATGAGATAGTAAACAACCAAACATCTTCTTTCGTTTTGTCTGCAAAACGATTATTGCGCGAGTACGGCTACCCACCCCGCATTGTCTATTATAAATCCCGGAAAAGTTGTAAAATATTGAGTGGGAAGGATTTTATGGGTAAAAATTAATGCCACGTTTTTTTATAGTTACATTATTGTTGATAGCAATAATTACAATTCAACCGCACAGCATAATCGCCGGACAGAATAAGTTTGTATTAACCGCTACAGCTGAGCTTAATGGTGACAAAAAAAGTGAAACCGTTACAGTGAAAGCCGTGGGAGACGCCGGTGATTTTGTGCTTACCATCGGTACAATCATTGTTAAAGATAAACTTTATACCGGTGCGCCGGATGGGTTTATTATTACCGATATTGATTCATCGGATAAATATAAGGAAGTAGCAGTGCATTCCCCGGGGCCAAGTGACGATGATGAGTATCTTATATACCAGTACACCGGTATTGCGGTTAAACAAGCAGGCCGGCTCGTACGGTGGCCGGTATTCCCGGGTAACGGTATTGTTTATGCGGATGACTGGCTGGGCTTCTGGAAAAAACGTGAGAAGTACGTGTTATCACAGGACCACGAATTGATCCCGGTCCCGCAGGAATTGTACTACGTAGGGGTTGCCGGTAAGGTTAAAGAATCGTTTATGTTATACAAATCACGGATGGAACGTATTATTGTCGCTACTCCGCGGGTGGGGAGCGAGGTTATATTACTTACCTGCGATGTATCCGGAAAGTATGTTGATACTGATAAAGGTGATGATATGACAGACTGGTTCCGTGACTGGTACCTCATAAAAACAGAAACCGGCCTCACAGGCTGGGCACAGTTGAATACGTTCTCCGAAAAACTTGATGGGCTGCCCTGGGCGGATTAACAAAAGAAAGAGTGAACCGTTTACGCCTGTATATCATCTACTTCTATGAAGGCTTTACAGGTGATACACCAGTAATTTTAAGGTAAATACATGTATAAGAAACCAAAAAGTAAACCCCGGGGTAAAGTAACGCAAAAACTTGCGTTACTGAAACCGGTACGCAAAGAGTACGATACTGAACTCAACCTTCTGGATGAACTATTAGAAGGCTCACCTTTTTTTCAAACATTCCTTACCCCGTTTGGTGTGGGAATAGAAGACGAATGGCCGCAGGTTAAGATCACGGAATCCGTGAAGGATTATACGGTAACCATTGCAGCACAGGGTGTGGATAGTAAAAGCGTGAAAGTTGAATATTTTAATAATATAGTATCAATCCGCGGTGAAAAACGTAAGGGTTCTGTGGAGAGAGATGATAAGGGCAACTGTATCCGCAGTGAGTGCTCCTATGGAGCATTCTCCCGGATGTTTACCTTACCCTGCGGTGTGCAGCAGCAAAGGATACGCACGACCATAGTTAATGGCGTATTAAAGATCGTCCTCCCGAAAACTATGAATGGCCGTAGCGGGAGCAGGAATACGATTATTGATAATTAGAAGGAGATAATTGAATATATATGAGACAAGATAAGTTCACAACAAAAGCACAGGATGTACTGATCTCCGCAAGTAGTTATGCTGAACAAAACGGGCATCAGGAGGTTACCTCGCTACATATCCTCCATGCAGCATTAACCCAGGCGGATGGTATTGTCCCGGCAGTAATGGCAAAGCTTAACATAAACGTTAACGCGTTAACCTCACAGGTAGTTTCCTTACTCTCAAGCATCCCGCAGGTTAGCGGTAATAGTGGTAATAATACACCGGGACAGTTGTACGTATCCCCGGACCTCCGCCGCGTGTTTGACTCTGCGTTTAATGAAGCTAAACGTATGAAGGATGAGTATGTTAGTACCGAACATTTATTATTAGGTATCCTATCCTCTACAGGCAGCCAGGCAGAACGCGTGCTCACAAGTAATGGTGTGACAAAAGAAAAAGTTTATACCGTACTTTCATCAGTCCGCGGGACACAGAACGTTACGGATCCCGATCCTGAGAGTAAGTACCAGGCACTGGAACGTTACAGCCGCAACCTAACCGACGCAGCTAAAAAAAGTAAGCTTGACCCTGTTATCGGCAGGGATGAAGAAATCCGTAGGGTAATACAGATCCTTTCCCGGCGTACAAAAAATAATCCGGTACTCATCGGTGAGCCCGGGGTGGGGAAGACCGCGATTGCGGAAGGGTTGGCACAGCGGATAGTATCGGGTGATGTCCCGGAAAGTTTGAAGAATAAACAGGTTATTTCTTTGGATATAGGTTCATTAATTGCGGGTGCGAAATTCCGTGGCGAGTTTGAAGACCGGTTAAAGGCGGTACTCAAAGAAATCTCAGCCGCACAGGGAAAGATTATATTGTTTATAGATGAACTCCACACAATTGTCGGGGCGGGTAATGCCGAAGGCGCGGTTGATGCGGCTAATCTCCTGAAACCCATGCTCTCGCGGGGTGAACTCAAATGTATAGGTGCAACAACACTTGATGAATACCGTAAGCATATCGAGAAAGACGCTGCGCTTGAACGCAGGTTCCAGCCGGTGATTGTTAATGAACCTTCGATTGAGGATACAATCGCGATCCTGCGGGGATTACAGGAAAAGTATGAACTTCACCATGGGATCAAGATTAAAGACAGTGCGCTGATTGCCGCGGCAAAATTATCAGCGAAGTATATATCTGACCGTTTTCTTCCGGATAAGGCGATTGACCTAATTGACGAAGCCGCTGCGCGTTTACGCGTAGAGATTGACAGTATGCCCGCTGAACTTGATAAACAAGCACGGCGTATACGGCAGTTAGAGATCGAACGTGAAGCGTTGAAGAAAGATTCTGATGAAAAAGCAAAAGCCCGGGCGGAAGAAATTGAGAAAGAGTTATCCGAGATACGTGAAGGATACGAAGAATTAAGGTTGAAATGGGAGAAAGAAAAGGAGGTTATTAATTCTATACACGCTACAAAAGAAAAAATTGAACACCTGAAGAATGAAGAACTCGCAGCGGAACGCGTGGGTGACCTCAACAAAGTTGCGGAATTACGGTATGGTACAATCCCGGATTTACAGAAGTTATTAGAGAACAAAAACGCGGAACTTAAGGATATCCAAAAAAATGGTGCGTTATTAAAAGAGGAAATCGGGGAGGAAGATATCGCGGTAGTGGTTAATAAATGGACCGGCATACCCGTAGCGCGGATGCTGGAGTCTGAAATGTCAAAATTATTGAAGATGGAAGACCGTCTTAGCCACCGTGTTATCGGTCAGCATGACGCGGTTACTGCGGTATCCAACGCAATCCGGCGCGGCCGTGCGGGCTTACAGGACCCTAACCGCCCGATTGGCGTGTTTATGTTCCTCGGCCCTACGGGTGTCGGGAAGACGGAGTTATCAAAAGCATTAACTGAATTTATGTTTGACGATGAGAATAATCTTATCCGTGTCGATATGTCGGAGTACATGGAAAAACATGCGGTATCGCGTATGCTGGGCGCACCGCCGGGTTATGTTGGGTACGATGAAGGCGGGCAGTTAACCGAACGTATCCGCCGTCGTCCTTATGCCGTGGTTTTATTTGATGAAATTGAGAAAGCGCATCCTGATGTATTCAATGTATTGTTACAAATCTTTGATGACGGACGCCTTACTGACGGGCAGGGGAGGACGGTTAATTTCAGGAATACGGTTATCATAATGACATCAAATATCGGGTCTGAAGGCGGGAATACCGAGGTTGAAGGTTTTGTTACTGATAATAAACGAAAAAAGACGGAACGGTTTAATAAAGATACTGCGTTTGAATTAATAAAAAAACATTTTCGGCCGGAATTCCTTAACCGTATCGACGAATTTGTGGTATTCAATTCATTGACAAAAGATAATATTATCGATATAGTTGATATACAGTTGGGGTTAGTGAATAAACGTTTATCCGACCGGCAGGTGAAGGTCGAGGTAACAAATTCAGCAAAAAAATGGATTGCTGATAAAGGATTTGACCCATCCTATGGAGCCAGGCCGTTAAAACGTGTGATCCAAACTAACGTCCTTAACCCGTTAGCCGTAAAAACAATGGAAGGCGTGTTCAAAGACGGGGATACAGTTGTTGTTGATACAGTTAAACGTGATGATATAACATTTTTGGAGTTAATAAAAAAATAAATGGGCGCGGCATTAGGTCAGCATTATTTAATAGATTCAAGTGTGGTACGTGATATAACAATAGCGGTTGCACCGGTAAAAGAAGATGTTGTATTTGAGATCGGGCCCGGGCGCGGGGTATTGACTGAACCGTTACTTGCTACCGGCACAAAAGTTGTTGCTGTGGAGATAGATCCAAAACTAACAAATTTTTTGCGTAAAAAGTTGAGGGCGTACCCTAACCTAGAACTCGTTAATGACGATGTTATGCGGTATGGGTTCACAAAAAAATTTGGTGAACTCAAGCTTGGAACCACAGGGAGGATACTTATCGCCGCGAACTTACCATACTATATATCCACACCGATCATACGTAAAGTATTGTCGTTACCACAATGGGCATACGCGGTTATTATGGTACAAAACGAAGTTGGGCAGCGTATGTGCGCAGCGCCGGGTTCTAAACGTTACGGGATACTGAGTATCGCAACACAAGCCTATGCGTCAACAGAAATTGTGAGAAGAGTACCCGCGGTTGCGTTTAAGCCTGTACCTAAGGTTGAGTCAATAATCGTTAAACTTACCCGCCGTGCAACGCCTTTAGTCCCCGCGGAGATTGAGGATACTTTTTTTGCGATTGTCCATGCAGCGTTTGGGCAGCGGAGGAAAACGTTAGCGAATACGCTTGACGGGTATGCAGGGATTAGTAAAGACGGTATTACCCAAAAACTTACCGTCGCGGGGATTGACCCGTCTGCGAGGGCGGAAACGTTGAGTATCGAACAGTTTATTCTTATCACCAAGACACTTCATACTTTTGTAAGATAATCGGAGGAATATGGGTAACATAAAAAACATAATAACTTTTGGGACGGACGGATGGCGGGGTATTATCGGGGATACCTATACCTACGCTAATGTAAGAATAATCTCGCAAGCATACGCGGATTGGTTAATAAAAACCCGGCAGTCAAGTAAGCCTGTGGTTGTGGGGTATGACCGCAGGTTTATGTCCGCGAAGTTCGCGCATACCGTTGCGGAAACTGTTGCGAGTAATGGTATTAAAGTTATACTTTCAGATAATCACTTACCAACCCCGGCATTATCATTGGCGGTAGTATCCCATAAATGTTCTTCCGGTGTGATGGTAACAGCATCGCATAATCCCGGTGAGTGGAACGGTGTTAAGTTCAAAGGGCCGTTCGGTGGTTCAGCGGATACTGATATCACATCCGCTATCGCAAAGGAACTTTATAAAAATGTTCCCAAGAATGAGGCTGCTAAGATAACAAAAAATCTTGCTACCCACAATTTTATGCAAAAATATGTTGATACACTCCGCAAACTTGTCCCTGTTGATAAACTTCACGGGCTTAACCTCGTGATTGATTCTATGCACGGATGCGGGGATGATATTATTGAACAGCTTATCGGGAAACGTAACCGCATAGATACAATCCGTGCGAACCCAGACCCTATGTTTGACGGTAAAAACCCGGAACCTATACTGTCTTGTATGCAGCCGCTGGTGGAAGAGGTTAAGTATGTAAAAGCACAGGCGGGCTTCGCTACGGATGGCGATGCGGACCGTTGCGGTGTGATTGATTCAAAAGGGCGGTTTGTTATCACCGCGAAAGTTGTTGCGTGCCTGATACCTTTTTTGTTGGAACACAAAAAATGGTCCGGTGAAGTTATTAAAACTGTTACTGTATCGCGTATAATCGATAATGTGTGTAGCCATTATGGGTTAATACTGCATGAAACACCGGTGGGGTTTAAGTATGTATGCAAACTTATGCGGGAACGCGATATCCTTATCGGCGGAGAGGAAAGCGGGGGGATCGGGTTCAAAAACCATATCCCCGAACGTGATGGCCCGCTGGTAGGGCTTATGCTGGCGGAGATGATCTATACGTATAAACAACCATTTGCGAAAACCGTGGAGGATATAGAAAAAAAGTTTGGGAAATATTTTTATGATCGTATAGACCTGCATTATAAGTACGACGATAAAATGTTAATTATTCCGAGGTTGGTTAAGAACCCGTTAAAAACTCTTACCGGCGAAAAAGTTGTTAAGGTAAGCGGTTATGACGGCATTAAATTCTGGACCTCCACAGGTAACTGGCTGGCAGTACGTACTTCCGGGACAGAGCCTGTAGTGCGGATCTACGCGGAATCTGAATCAATGAAGAAAACTGCGGGTATGCTGAACGAAGCGCGGGAACGGATATTATCACGTAAGTAAATGAAACCAACCCCGTGGTGCGTATACATAATCGAATGTAAGAATAACGCGTTGTATACCGGAATAACTAATAATATACAACAACGCTATACAGCGCATTGCGAAGGATGCGGGAGTAAGTATACCCGCGCATTCGGCGTGAAAAAGTTGGTGTACACCGAAAGAACAGAGGATAAATCTTCTGCATTGAGGAAAGAAGCTATGATTAAACGATTAACCCGTGAACAAAAAGTTGAGTTGATTAAGCGGAAAAATAAATTGTGAACATGTTACTTTAGATAAAATACTATTTTTTCGTTGCATCATCGAACATGTTCTGAAGCTCATTTTTGCTTTTAGTAACTTCTTTTTCTGTTTCCTGGAAAGCTTTGTCAACCTGGCGTTTGTTTTTGTCCAAGTTCTTTGCCAGGTTTCTTTTGTATTTATCAAAAGTTTTTACCATATCGTTGTTCCGGTACCACTTTTTTTCTTTATCCTGTCGATATAAATAATACGATATAAAAGCAAGTGCTAAAACTATGATGAACGCCACTATTTTTTTCATTTTATTACATAAACCTTTCAAACCGCTCTTTTGTGGCTTTACACACAGGGCATACACCCGGCGGGTCAGTTCTCGCTGCGAGGTACCCGCAAACTTTACAGCGCCAGACGGGATACGGTAACGGTTTACCTGCCGTTTCTGTTTGCCCGGAATTGCGTAGGTTGCGTTGTTCCTCATTCAACCGGCGGTCAGGGATTGAGGATAACTTCTTTTTTCCTTCCGCAACGTCTTTTGTTATGTACAACGCGCAGTAACACGCATCGTAGTCGTTAAGGTCAGAGTCGCGGTAGTCACACGGGCATATGAGGTCAAGGTCAGCAGTTTTATTGCCGGATGCCAACCGGCACGGGCATGCCTGGTACCCGTATCTTTGGATATTCGTCAGTAATCCGCGGATGAGGTCGTACACAAACCCGGTGTCCGGGTTTAAGAGGTAACCGTTAGTTTCTGCGTCAGATTTTAGTTTCTTATAAAACAGTTCTACCTGTTCCTGAGTGATTTCATCAGTATTCGACATATTCCTAATTACTTTAAACTCTTCTTAATCTTGTCTTCATCAAACCCGACGATACAATCTTTATCGTTAATCACTATGGTAGGGAATGATCCTACGGGGTTCCATTCATACACTACTTTTTTTAGTTCATCAAGGTCCGCGCCGGTTATTGTATCAACATCGATATACTCGTACTCCGCTCCCAGTGTTGCCAGCAACTGTTTTGTTTTCTTACACCACCCGCAGGTACTGAGTGCGTAGACCACAACCTTACCCTTGTTGTTTCCGTTAACCTTCGTATACTTCAGTGCCATAGAAAAATTGTCCTTTCGTTGTTATTTAAGATAAAACATTACTGTCTTCATAATTATATACACCCTTGGGTCATATTTCAATGCAAAAGATGGGTGAGAGTTTGCATCCAAATTCCAATGATAATTCCAACATCATTATTGTTCATAACCACCCCTCGGGGGATCCCACCCCAAGCGAAGACGATATTAGAGTAACCGCGAAACTCGCGAACTCCTGCAAGAACGTGGGGATAAACCTTATTGACCACATTGTTATTGGGGACACGAGATACGCTACGATAACCCCTAATGTCACGGGCTACCAAACAATACGTTGTGTTTTACCTTAATGTGAAGAACAAAGTTAACTCATGCGAGGTTTATGATAAGAGTATTAAAGAATTCAACACTACGGACATTTTGAGGAAAAGCATTTTGTACAACAGCGCGGGCGTAGTGGTCTGCACGAACGAACACTTTGTTGACGATAATTTCAGCAAGAAAGTATCAACCGACTTTATGAAGATGAGCATTGAGTTATTAGACATAATATCTGTGGACACAAAGAACAATACCAGCTTTAGCTACAAAGAATCTGGCTTTATACTATCCGAAAAAGCGCATGACCGCAATACAGCAGAGGAAGAACTTAAGGTCCATAACGAACATTTGTTGAGGATTTATAAGCCAGACAAAAAAGAAACTGAGAAACTTAAGAAAGAGATGGACGCTATCACCAAGAGGCTGAACTTACGGGCTGATTTAACTTATGACCAAAAACAGAAAATCTTTCTTGTATTTAACCCGGTTTTAGAGTTAGAATATTGTTGTTCCAGTCGTACATATCTTTTTATAGAACGAGGTGGAATATGTTTAAGAAACCAAAAGTGTTGTTCGCCGGGTATAA